>JAYWCO010000259.1:0-3167 GCA_043780475.1 Burkholderiales bacterium
TAGCCGCCGGGGCCGGCGCCGATAACCACCACATCAAAGTTTTTTGCCATAGCAGCCGTTTCAAATATCCAGCAACATGCGCGCCGGGTCTTCCAGCGCGTCTTTCATTGCCACCAGCGACAGCACCGCCTCGCGACCATCAATAATCCGGTGGTCATAGCTCAGGGCAAGATAGTTGATCGGGCGAATCACAATCACGCCGTTTTCAACCACGGCGCGCTCTTTGGTCGCGTGTACACCGAGGATGGCTGATTGCGGTGGATTGATAATCGGTGTGGACAGCATCGAGCCAAATACGCCGCCATTGGAAATCGAGAATGTGCCGCCGGTTAAATCCTCAATCGTCATCTTGCCATCTTTGGCTTTTTGGCCAAATGCCGCAATCTGTTTTTCAATACCGGCAATCGACATCTGATCCGCATCGCGCAGAACCGGCACCACCAGGCCACGCTCGGTACCGACCGCAATACCGATATCGTAATAGCCGTGATAAACAATATCGTTGCCGTCAATGGATGCATTCACCACCGGATATTTTTTTAGCGCATGCACGGCAGCTTTGACAAAAAACGACATGAAACCCAGCTTCACGCCATGCTCTTTTTCAAACTTGTCTTTGTATAAATTACGCATCGCAATAATGGGCGCCATATTGACTTCATTAAAGGTCGTCAAAATCGCTGCGGTTGATTGCGACTGCACGAGGCGCTCAGCAATACGGGCACGCAAGCGAGACATCGGCACCCGCTGCTCACTACGCTCGCCCGAAGAAAGCACGACGGCGGGAGCGGCTGGCTTGGCTGCTGGAGCGGAAGGGGTTGAAGGTGCGGGAGAAGGTGCAGGAGAAGCAGCTACCGAGCCACCCGCGACTTTATTAACCACGTCTTCTTTGGTAATGCGCCCGCCCCGGCCCGTACCAGCCACATCGCCCGCATTGACATTATTTTCAGCCGCGATCTTGGCCGCAGCCGGGCTCATCGCCGCGCTTGATACAGGTGCAGCGGAGCTTGCAGCGGGAGCCGCAGCAGGCGGCGTTGCAACTATGGCAGCTGTGGCTGCAGTCACTTTAGCTTCCGTATCAATCATCGCAATCACTTCGCCTGCCACCACCGTTGAGGCATCGCCCCGGATGATATTGATCAACACCCCGTCCGCCGGCGCAGGAAGCTCCATCACCACTTTATCGGTTTCAATATCGATGAGATTTTCATCGCGCTTGACCGCCTCGCCTATTTTCTTGTGCCAGGCAACCAGCGTAGCTTCGGAAACGGATTCCGACAGCGTAGGGACTTTGACTTCGATTTGCATGTGATGATCCTTTAACTTTATAACGGCTTTTATTTTATTAACGCTAAACCACTGTCTACTAATTGCTCATTATTGTCAGTCGATAAGACAATGAATGGTCACTTGCCAGAAAAAACGGCGGCTATTTCTCACTAACCACGATATCCAGCGACAATGCGGTATTCACTAGCTCTTTTTGCTGCTCAGTATGCTTCGCCAGATAGCCGACCGCTGGCGAGGCCGATGACGCGCGTAAGGCATAGCTCAAGGTTTGCGCATCACCGAGCGGGCGCTGCAGGTAATGCTGGATACGATGCCATGCACCCTGATTCTTGGGCTCTTCCTGTGTCCAGACCACTGACTTTGCATTCGGATACAGCGCTAATTGCTCGGCATATTCTTCATGCGGAAAGGGGTAAAGTTGTTCGACCCGAATAATCGCAATATCGGTGATCTCTCGCTTGGTACGTTCAGCGGCGAGATCAAAATAAACTTTGCCGGAACACGCAATCACCCGCTTCACATTTTTTGCGTTAATTTTTTCGATCTCACCTATCACCACCTCAAACTTGCCGTTGGCCAACTCCGCCATGGAGGATGAGGATTCTTTTTTGCGCAGCAATGATTTGGGCATCATCACGATGAGCGGTTTGCGCATTTTGCGCAACGCCTGGCGACGAATCATGTGGAATAGCTGCGCTGGTGTGGACGGCACCACCACCTGCATATTGTGCTCGGCACAGAGCTGCAAGTAGCGCTCAAGCCGCGCCGATGAATGCTCCGGCCCTTGGCCCTCATAGCCATGTGGCAGGAACATGGAAAGCCCACACAAGCGCGCCCACTTGGCCTCGCCCGACGAGATGAATTGATCAATTACCACCTGTGCGCCGTTGGCAAAATCACCGAATTGCGCCTCCCAGATCACCATCTCAAACGGCTGCGCGGTGGAATAGCCGTATTCAAAACCCAGCACGGCTTCTTCACTCAGCAAGGAATCAATCACCAGGAAATTTGCCTGTTTTTCCTGAATATTTTGTAACGGGATATAAGTGCCCGAATCCCATTTTTCACGATTCTGATCGTGCATCACGGCATGACGATGCGCGAAGGTGCCACGCCCGCAATCCTGGCCGCTCATGCGTACAGGATGGCCGGTTGCAACCAGACTGGCATACGCCAAATTCTCAGCCATACCCCAATCCAGCATTTGCTCACCACGGCCCATTTTGCGCCGCGCTTCCAACAGCTTTTCGACCGACATATGGCATTTGAAATCAGACGGAATCTGGGTGAGCCGTTCGGCATAAAACCTGAGCTTGTCCATCGGCACGGTAGTGTCAGCCGGCTCGCGCCAATCTTTGCCCAGATAGGGCGCCCAATCTACCGCCAGTGGCGGCTTGATGCCATAAAGAATTTTGGTATTGGTGCTTTTGCCGGCGTCCAGACGGGCGCGGATGTTGGTGACCAAATCATCACCATGCGCCGCGCTGACGGTACCATCAGCAGCGAGGCGATCTGCATACAGCTTGCGGGTGCCCGGATGCTGCGCGATTTTTTTGTACATCAATGGCTGCGTCACAAACGGCTCATCCTGCTCGTTATGGCCGAGCTTGCGGAAGCAGACCATATCGATGACCACGTCTTTATGAAATTTCATGCGGTAATCAAGCGCAATACGGCCCACCATCAACACAGATTCAGGATCATCTGCATTGACGTGGAACACCGGCGCTTCGATCATCTTGGCGATGTCGGAGGGATAGGGCGAAGAGCGTGACCAGAGCGGGCTTGTTGTAAAGCCTATCTGGTTGTTGACGATGAAATGGATCGAGCCGCCGGAGCGATGGCCTTTGAGGCCTGAGAGACCAAAGCATTCAGCA
>JAYWCO010000260.1:0-4503 GCA_043780475.1 Burkholderiales bacterium
CCCACCACCAGCGCCAACCCGCGCATATAGCCTGCGCTGCCGATTACATCGCTGAAGCGCGTCACCAGCGCATCCACAAACATGACGCCGCCGCCGATCGTGAGCAGCAGCAGCACGCCCGCATCCACAAAGCTCTCAAGGATCCCGAAGCGTACTTTGGTGGCAGTGTAATCAGCCGCTTTTTGATGCGCTTCCAAGCTGATGGTGGTGGCGAATTCGGCCGGTACGGTATCGCGATGCGCCTTCACATAAAACCAGTGTCGCAACGACAATACCGTTTGAAAAATCATCATCAAGCTCAAACAAAGCAAAAACAGAATGGTAAAAATAGAAGCAGTCAAAGCGCGTCCTTCATGAGAAAATGCATAGATTGTTTTAAACCCTCGATTCAATAACCCTATTTTACGGCCCATCATGCCCCAAGATCAAAACAACCTCATCTGGATCGACATGGAAATGACTGGCCTCGTGCCAGAAACCGACGGCGTCATCGAAATCGCCTTGGTCATTACCGATGCCCAGCTCAACAGTATCTCCGAAGCGCCCGTCATGGCGATCCATCAAACCGATGCCGTTATGGACGGCATGGACGCCTGGAATAAATCGACCCATAAAAAATCCGGCTTAATTGATCGCGTCAAAGCATCCGTGCTCAATTACGAAGATGTAGAAAACAAAATGATCGCTTTTTTAAAAAACCATGTGCCCGCCAGCGTGTCGCCTATGTGCGGCAATTCAATCTGCCAGGATCGCCGCTTCCTCGCCCGCTGCATGCCCAAGCTCGAAGCCTATTTCCACTATCGCAACCTCGATGTTTCCACCTTGAAAGAACTCGCCAAACGCTGGAAACCCCAGATCATGGGCGGGATGAAAAAGCACGGCAAACATGAAGCCCTGGCCGATATTTACGAGAGCATCGAAGAGCTGAAATACTACCGCGAGCATTTTTTGAATCTGGGCTGAGCTTGATGAGTGATGCCGGGTGAGTGGCCCAGCGCGTTCTTTGGCCGAGCCGAGTGGAGTTAACGGCGGTTTTAACGGCGGGCTCAATTTTAAATTTAAACACTAGCACAGGCGAGGCTTTCAAACCATAAATGCTTGAAACGCCGCACCGGTTCTGGTGTTTTTAGTTTTAGTAAAACCTGTGTCTGTTGCCATATTCATTAAGTTAAACATGGTGATGATGTTGAACAAGGTAATGTCTTCAAAAATAATCCGTAGGTCGGGTTAGGGCATTGACAAGAACGCTACCCGACGCTGCACGTAAAATTAAACGTCGCATAAATTTTTAGGCAAGCATGGCGCAATTGGGCCAAAAGGCAACAATCTTTTCTTATGTCCAACACTAGGGCTGCTCTGCTTCCATGAACCCTTCCGTACCTGCCCAAAAAAATCGAACGCTTCGCATTCGGGATATCGATTTGGATTCCCATCGCGAGGTCGACTTGATTGCCACGCGTATGCGGGACACACTAATTGAAGTTGAAGGCGAGGCGGTTGCTGACAAGTTGCACTCGCAAGAGTGGATACGACAGAGGCTTCTCTGGCATGTGACTGGGGCGGAAGTTTTGGCAAAGGTAATGGTGGCCACCATGAATACAGATGAGGTCATTGGTCACACCATATTGAGGCGTGAAGTTGACGAAGGTGGCAACCAATATGGCCTGATCGCGACAACTTATGTCGTACCCGCTTATCGGAAAAGAGGTATAGCAAACCAATTGTTGCTGGCTGGCGAGCAATGGTTCAACATAGTCGATCTCAATATATTTTCCACTTGGACGTCCGCCAGGAACCATAAACTGATTGGGCTTTACATGAAAAATGGCTACAAGATCAGCGAATCTGGACTTAATGAAATTACCGGAACTGAAATGGTGAAACTCACCAAGCCTTTCCGGCAGGCGTCGCACGCGGCCTCAATTTGAGTCAGGTAGCTGCGCAACCTGACAAAACGCTCAAACGGAAAGTCCTTTTTCCATTTGGAGAATGATTGGCGCGAGAGCGCCTCTATCTAATCCAGCCATCCCTTGTACCTGAAATACGCGAACGGCACGATAACCGAAACCAGCATCAGGCCCAGCGCGTAGGGGTACCCGTAGGCCCATTCCAGCTCAGGGAACCAGCCCTTGAAATTCATGCCGTAGATGCTGGCGATGAGAGTCGGTGGCAGCAGCGCCACCGACGCGACGGAAAAAAGTTTGATGATTTTATTTTGATTGATGTTGATGAAGCTAACGGTAGCATCCATCAGGAAATTAATTTTATCGAACAGGAAAGCGGTGTGGCTGTCGAGCGAATCAATATCGCGCAAGATCTGGCGTGCCTCTTCGGCCTGGTCGCCCTGCAATAATTTTTTGCGCATTAAAAATGACACGGCGCGGCGCGTGTCCATGACGTTGCGGCGAATGCGTCCGCTTAAATCTTCTTCAGCGGCGACGCGGGCGAGCACCCTTGCGGCTTCCTGATCGGTGATCTTGGTGGTGAGTACGCTTTGGCTGATTTTCTCAAGCTCGGCGTACACACCTTCAAGGGCATCGGCGGAGTATTCAGCGTCGGTTGCATAAAGATCGAGCAGCACTTCCTTTGCGTCTTCGATATAGCCGGGCCGGGTGCGGGCGCGCATACGCACCAGGCGAAACACGGGCAGGTCTTCCAGATGCAGGCTCAGCAGGGTGTTTTTTTAGAATGAAGACAACCGGGACGTTGCGGGATTCTTCATCGACTTCGAGTAAAAAATCGGAATGCAAATGAAGTTCGCCGTTTTCACCTTCAAAAAATCGCGCGTTGGCTTCTATGTCCTGCATGTCTTCGACGGAGGGCAAGGCAAAATCGAAAAGCGTTTTTATCCAATTGGATTCGATTTCAGTGGGCGATGCCAGATCAATCCAGATAGGTTCAGAATTTTTTAGATCTTCGAGCGTATCAACCTGGAGCTGATTGAGGCGACGATTATTGAGGACGAATACGTTGAGCACAAAATATCTTTCAAAACCTGCTGCTGAGATGAACGACCTTAGATCATCTTTATGCCGTCAGGGGCAGGAAGACAAAGGATGCGAGTAGAAAAATCAGCACCTGGCGGCATGCTATCCATGCCCTATTATTTGGCACGGCACGACATGGTAAAACAGGCCATCGCTAACGACTGTTGGCCAGTTCGATTTTCCGGCCTTGATAGCAGGCGTATTTTTCTGCGGTGATGGCGCTAGCGGTGTTGGTCAGTCAGGCTGCGCTCATAAAATGCTTGAGATATTTTTTGGGCATGCGTGAAAGTGATAACAGCACAAAAAAATCAGCGGTGTTGAAATCCGGGTCCCATGCCGGATCGCCGCCAATCCATGCGCCTAGCCGGGTGTAGCCTTTGATCAGTGGTGGAATCTGCGGCACAAGCAAAGCTTGACCTCGAAGCGGGAAGGAGTGGCGCGGGAACACCCTGTATTCCGATGGTGAGAGCCAATCGTTGCTGGCTTTGGCGTGCACAGATAATGCATTGGCGCCACCATCAGCCAGACTCACGCTGGCGCAGCCGATCAAATATTCATAACTATTTTCGAGCATGAATTTAGCGATACCTGACCATAACAGCATAATCACGCTACCGGTACGGTAATCAGGATGAATGCAGGCGCGGCCTACCTCAACCATGCTGCCGCGCAGATGATGGAGGCGTGATAAATCGAATTCGCTATCGGCATAATAACTGCCGCGTTTTGCTGCGATGTCGGGTCGCATGATGCGGTAGCAGCCAACCACCTGCTGCGTGGCGTGCTCGCGGACAATCAGATGCTCGCAATCCACATCGTATTCATCAACATCGAGCAGTGATCGCTTTGACTGCGCGCGTGCACCTAACTCTTCAAAAAAAACCTGATAACGCAAGCGCTGCGCTTCCTCGATTTCATCGTCGCTTGACGCTATGCGCATCTCGAACGCGGAGGCGGGCAATTCTGCGCGGGTGTCATTTTGCTTTGGGCTTTGCTTTGCTGTGTGGGCAGATTTTATGGCGCTACATAGGGGGAGAGCGGCAAGCATGAATAATCTTCCTTGAGAATAGGGGATCTTATTTTTCAGGTTGCTTGTAAGTTACGCGATGAATGTTTCGCTAAAGCTGCAGAGCGTTGACGTTTTTATGACAACTTTATTCAGGGTTTTATTTTTTTTGCGCAAAAAAAACGGCGAACCTGGAGAAGTTCGCCGCTTGCGAATCCTCCTGCTAGTCATAACCTGCTTGCACACAGATTAAGCCGGGCGGAGGAGGAGGCCATTACCAAAAACTATGTTGATAATAATGGCCGTGGATGACAGCCCCCTTAAAGTTTTATGACCATTCCATGACCTTTAAATGGTCTGCGCTTATGGCCGAAAAATATCAGGGCTGGCCGAGAAAGAAATAGAAGATACCGTTATGTTCTCGTGAGCGGCCATAGCCTAAATAGAGCGGCCCAAAAAATGTATCAACCCCGACAAACAGGCCGAGTGAATACTTGATTTTATTATTTG
>JAYWCO010000261.1:0-3464 GCA_043780475.1 Burkholderiales bacterium
ATTAGCCGCGCCACTGCCGGTCGTATTACGCGCTTCGGTCAGATATAAATCTGCTTCATGAATCACTTTGCCATCGCACAGCGCCAGTGAGCGTTCGAGGATGTTTTCAAGCTCACGCACATTGCCGGGATAGTCATAATCCATCAAGGCATTAAGCGCATTTTTGGTTAATTCCGGCACGGGCATTTGCACCTGTGCCGCCAGGCGTTCCAGCACCTGCGTCACCATCAGCGGGATATCTTCAGGAATCTCGCGCAGACTCGGCATTTTCAGCTCTATGACATTCAGACGATAAAATAAATCCTGACGAAACTCACTGGCGGCAACTTTATCGGCCAGATTTTTATGGGTGGCACTGATGATCCGAAAATCAATCGGCACCTCGATCGTCTCGCCCAGTTTTCGAACCTTTTTTTCCTGAATCACGCGCAGCAGTTTTACTTGCATCAGCAGCGGTAAATCACCAACCTCATCCAAAAATAGCGTGCCGCCGTCGGCGGCATGCAGATAGCCATCTTTGTCGCTGTCGGCGCCGGTAAAGGCGCCTTTTTTATAGCCAAAAAATTCGCTCTCCATCAGATTCTCGGGAATCGCGCCGCAGTTGACGGCAACAAACTCGGCATCGCGTCTGGCCGAACCTGAATGAATCAGCCTTGCAGCGACCTCCTTGCCGCTGCCGGATTCGCCCGCGATATAAACTGGCGCCTGGCTGCGCGCAAGCTTGCTGATCATGTCACGCGCCTTGACAATGGGGGCAGATTCGCCCAGCAGGCGGGGGCCGATCGTGGTGATTGCGGCATGATTAGCCGGCAGTTTATCAACGGCGCCCGGCGGCTTGCGCGTTCGCTCGACGCTATGTTTCGGCAAATTCAGTGCAGAGTTAATGACCTCGCGTAACGGTTTGAGCTGAATAGGCTTGGAAATATAGTCGAAGGCCCCCGCTTTTAGCGCAGCAACCGCATTCTCAGTGCTGCCGTAGGCGGTAATGACGGCTACCGGGGTGTTGCCGTGATGGGCGGCGATATGCTGCAGCACCGTGAGGCCATCCCCGTCGGGCAAACGCATATCGGTCAAACATAAATCATAGCTGCGTTCGGCGAGCCGGGCGAAGGCGTGTTCGCAGGTAGCTGCAGTGTCGGCCTCAATCCCCATGCGCATCAGGGTAAGCACCAACAGCTCGCGAATATCGGCCTCGTCATCAACAATCAATACATGTTTGGCAGTCATAGCTAAATTTTATAGTCCCTTGGTAAATTCATATTTTGCATGGCAGCCACCACGTTCAGGCGCCTTTGAGGGTGATGCGAAAGCATGCGCCGCACGCCGCGGCGAAGCGGTCATGGGCGATATATTCAATCTGCGCGCCATTCACTTCTGCCAGCTCCCGTGCAATATACAACCCCAGTCCGGTTCCCTGGCTATCTGTGGTAAAAAAGGGCTCAAACAAATGCGGCATCGCCTCTACCGTCACCCCGGGTCCATCATCAGCAACCATCAGCCACATCGTTTCTGGCGTGGCGGCATTGCGCACCGTAAGCTGGACGCTGCCCACCTGCCCGCCACCGTGACGGCAGGCGTTACGCATCAGATTCCACAACACCTGATCAAGATGACTACGATCAAAAATAAGCCGCCGCGATGTCTCAATTTTGAGCAAAATGACGCTCTGATCGACTTTCTCGTTCGCACAAAAATCGCGTAAAAATTGTTCGAGATAAGCCACCACATCGATCGGTTCAGGGTGGGCGCGATCACGGCGATTCAAATACAGCACCTCTTGCACCATCCGGTCCAGGCGATGCGCATTTTGCTGAATGATCGTCAGTAAACGCTGGTCTGATTCATTGCGATCAACATCTTCTTTCAATAATTCGGAGGCGTGATTGATGCTGGAAAGCGGATTACGAATCTCGTGTGCAATCGACGCCGTCAGCCGACCCAACGCAACCAGTTTCATTTGCTGCGCCTGCACCCGAATACGGCCTGCATCCTCAATGAACACCACGGTCGGTGATGGAAATTTTTCCCCAATCGCCACGAACCGCACCTGATAATCTTTTTGCGTCATGGCATCACGCATCATTGGAAAAATGCGCGCCTGATCACGCCGCCAATGATCCAGCAATACGGCCAGTTGCGGTGCCGCCTCTGCCAGCGAGCGGCCAGCCGCATCGTGCAAGCCGCCGACCATGGTTTCGCTCTGCGGATTGTGCTGACGAATCATGCCGCGCTCATCGACCACCACAAAACCGTCCTGCATATCGCGAATCACGAGCTCATTGATTTGCGCAAGATTAGCCAGATCAACCCCGCGCGCCTCGGCAATTTTTTCAGCCCCGCTGGCATATTTGGCGAGTGTGTGTCCCAATCCCGCCACTACAAAAAAGGTTGCTGCAAGCAACCCTGAAGGCACAAAATCGCCGGCGTTTCCGTCCCGGTACAGGAGCTGCCAGCTTTGTTCAAAAAGCACCGCCAGTGCCGCCAGTGCCGCATGGAAAAACGCCATTCGTCCGCGCGATACCAGACCTGCCGCCGCCAGCGTAATCATCAGCAACAGCCCGATGCCGCTACGCGTACCGCCAGAGGCATGCATTAACAGCGTCATGCCGACCACATCAACCACCACCTGCGTGGTGAGGTGCACACTGGCTGAAGGCATGCGCATCTGGGCTGCCGCCAGCAAGGCCAGCGATGCCACAAAGTAGACAACGATGACCGATGACGCGACCAGCGGAGAAGTTCCGCCAAATACCTGAAAACGATGAAAGCTCCAATAGGTAATCGCTAAAATAAGCGCTATCACCAACCGATAAATACAAAACGCTTTAAGCGATCGCCACAAAGCTGTCAGTGCAACATTGTGATCACTCAGGACCGGACTAAGCGCTGCATTAAGCGCCGTTATCAGCGTAATCGGGGGGGTAGTCGGCTCACTTAAGCCCAACTGAGGCATAGATGGGGGCTGCGGGGAAGATGGGGACGGAGTTGAGTTCAATTTTTACCCGTGCCGGTGCGAAACCGGTTGGGGAGATGGGCACATTGCCCAGGTTCACGACAACTCACCTTGCTATTAAGAATCACGCTATCAGATTCAGGCATAAAAACACCGCATGCTGCGCACGCCACCATGCGCTCTGCGCTGGCGGGATTCAGCGGCTGTTTGGCGGTTGTTGCGGGATCAGCATTTGCGACAGGATGAGCACCAGGATCGGCTTGATCCGCTGCGGCAGGCGGCTTGGTGCGATTTTTGAACAGCGCCCAGGTGATGGCCGCAATCAGCAACATGAATATAATTTTGCCCATCAACCCGCTTTCTGCAAAAATCATGACGGTGTCATGCTAACGCACTTGCGGTAATCCACTCAAGGTTTGCAGTTTACCGGCCGATAAGCGATGTGAAATGAGGAAAGGGCAGCGGCATGAAATATTGCGCAATGCGCTGCTAATTTCCGACCCTACTTTTC
>JAYWCO010000262.1:0-2317 GCA_043780475.1 Burkholderiales bacterium
AATTTGATGTGCAATCGATGGCTCGCCCGGGCCGATAATGACCGCTGGGATGCTGCCATTGCCAGACTCGGCGTAGCCGCGCTTCAGGTCGGCACCATCGGTTGAAAACATAATGGTTTTAGGGGTCGGTTTTGTGCCCACAAATGGCGCAGCAATTTCAAAAATGCGCTCCACCCATTCATCAGGTTCCGAATAAAGTGCTGGCGTGTCAACGATTTTTCGCACCTTGCCAATATCACCGATCAAGGCCTGCACCGAGGCGCACAAATGGACATGCTCAATGCCCGGAACAGTGCGCATATCAACCGTCAGCCGCGCCGAGTCCGGCACCGAATTCGTATTCAATCCAGCATGAAGCGTTGCCACATTCATGGTCGGCGCGCCCATGATCGGGTGGCAATCCACGCCGCAATGATGTTTCCAGTCGAAGCCATCTAGCTTGGAAATGACGTTGTTCATTTTCAAAATCGCGTTTTCGCCCTGCTCCGGCATTGAGCCGTGGGCCGTCTTGCCTTTGGTCTCGATCTCGATCCAGCACAACCCTTTGTGTCCGACAAAAGGATAATTGTCAGTCGGCTCCGCGACAATAATGGCGCCCGCCCGATCCAGCAATTTTTCGTGCGCCAAAAATTTAGCACCCTCGCATCCAACCTCCTCGCCTGCGGTCAATACCAGTACCAAACCTGCGGTATTTTTCAGATGAGGTGCCAGCCGGATTGCCGCCACCACAAACGCTGCAATCCCGCTTTTCATATCACTCGAGCCACGGCCGAATACATGGTCGCCGTCGGTTTCGCCCGCAAACGCATCTCGCGTCCAGGCGGCGGTGCCGAGCGGCACCACATCAATATGGCCGGTAAAGCAAATCGGTGGTTTCTCCTGATGCCCGCCGATCGTCGCGATCAGACTGGTGCGTGCATCCGCAAACTCGTGATACGCCACCCGAAAGCCCGCGTCTTCCAGCAGATTGCCCACGTGCTGCGCACACGCCCGCTCAATTCCCGGCGGATTAACCGTGTTGTAATTCAACATATCACGAGTAAGTTGAAGCGCGCTTAGCGTATTAGCCAAGTTTGAATTAAACGGGTTTGAATTTACGTGAAGCATGGAGATTTCCTGATCAGAAGGTTAAAGCTACGGAGACCGTAAGTGCACAACGAGGGGTTTTCCATATTAACAAAATCATTTATACCCAAGCACTTTTTGATTCGACTAAGTGCTTATATTAAAACTGAATCGCTCGCACGGGCGGGGACTTACGCGCATTATTGTCTGCAATGGCTCGTCGATATTGACGATCTAATTTCCGCATCCTAAAAATTTTGCCGCCTCAACCCACCTAAGGCTGTGGCCATTGACGCGGCGAAACCTGGCTTTTCAACCGTCCAAACGAAACAAATGGCCACATTACTCTCGCGTTGCTGTGTGCTCGGTTAGAATCAATGGCACATGAACCCCGTTCCCATCAAGCCTAAGAAAACGCTCACCGAAATCATACGCGGAGCACGGCGCTGGGTGATTTTGGCGATGCTGCTGTCACTGCATGCGGCCTTGGTGTCGCCCCTCGGCAGCGAGTTCGAGCGCGCCTGGTTGCTGGTGCATTTCGGTTTATTTTTGCTGTGGCAGCCATTCGTCAGCACCAACCAGGAGCTGAATATTCTCGCCATCGTTTTGCTCGTTGGCATTACGGCCGTGGTGCTGAATGGGCCTGCGCCGTGGATGCTGGTGGCATGGCTGGCGATCCTGATAGGCATTATGGGTGGTAAGGTTTTTACGCAACAGGCCGCGCGTCAGGGCCGGTTTTATGTGGCCGCTGTGTTCTATCTTTTTGCCATACTTTTAATTTGGGCGGTTCCCTTATTCTTGCTGGGCATCTCAGTTTTTCCGATGGGCCTGCAAACGACCGTCATCTTTTTTCTGCCGATGGTTTTAATCTCGATGGTATTTCTACCCTATCGTGCAGAAGATGAAACCAATGCGCAGGTGTTCGATTTTTTCTATAGCCTGCTCATTTTTCAATTGGTCGTGGTGCTGGTACTGGGCAGCATTAGCGCGATGCGAGTCACCGACAACCAATATTTTCAAGCGGTCGTGCTGACCGTGCTGGCGTTTGCGATGGGCCTGTTTATTCTGGGCGTGCTGTGGGGGCCACGCGCAGGCTTCGGTGGGTTGCGCACTTATTTTTCGCGCTACCTGATGAGCGTCGGCATGCCGTTTGAACTGTGGATGCGGCGCATTGCCGAGCTTTCTGAAACCGACATGAGCTCCGCCCGATTTTTGCAAGACGCGATGAATGAAGTTGCCACCATGCCTTGGC
>JAYWCO010000263.1:0-4617 GCA_043780475.1 Burkholderiales bacterium
TGAGCAAAAGCGGCAGCTCTACATTTTCAAATGCATTCAGCACCGGCATTAGATTATAAAACTGAAAAATAAAGCCAATATTGGAAGCGCGCCAATCAGCTAATTCGCCTTCTGATAATTGCGTAATATCTTCGCCATCAACCAACAACGTGCCGCCAGTAGGTTTATCGATGCCCGCAATTAAATTCAACAATGTTGATTTGCCGGAACCAGAAGGGCCCATCAGTGCAATAAAATCACCGCGTGCGACATTCAGGGAAATATCCTGCAGCACCGGCACCTCCTGATCGCCGCGTGTGTAGCTCTTGACCAGGTGCAGTATTTCAACGAGCGGTTTAGCGGCATGGTTAACGGCAGTGTTCATGTTATTACTTCTTCAGCACGGTAATAGTGGCGCCATCTTTTAATTTTTCAGCCGCATTCAATACAACTTTATCACCTGGTTTTATGCCGCTCACCTGGATGAGATCGCCTATTTTTCCGGCTGCGGTGATAGGCGTTAGTTTGACAATATTGTTATCGATTAAAAATACGACATCTTTACCATCGCGTTTGCTAATGGCGGTGCTCTGCACGGCGGTTACAGGCTTGCGCTCTTCAGCCGTGAGAGGACGCGTCAGGAATGAAACCTTAGCGCTCATATCCGGCAGCACACGTTTATCCCGCTCGATAAAGGATATTTTTACCAGCAGCGTTGCCTTGGAGCGATCCACCGTCGGCACAGTGCGGCTAACCGTGCCAAGCAAACGCACATCGGGGAATGCATCAAGTTGTATCTCAACTGACTGGCCCACACTGATTTTTGAAATGGCGGTTTCCGATACATCGGCTTCAACCTCCAGCGTGTCCATGTCGGCCATATTCACCACGGCGCCTTTAGAATCGGCCGCCGATGAAAAAGGCGTAATGATGTCACCCACATTCGCATTTTTAGTTAATACCACCCCATCAAACGGCGCGCGGATCAGCGTCTGCTCAACCGATACACTGGCCGCACGCACATTAGCTTCAGCGACGCCAATGGCACCATTCAAGCTGGCTACAGCCGCACGCGCCTTGTCGAAACGCGCTTTTGCGGTATCGAGGGTGGCGGGCGAAATGAAATTCTTTAATGCCAAATCTTCCGAACGGCGCAGATTGGACTCCGCATCACGCAACTCTGCCATGCCCTGTTCTACGTTTGCTTTGGACGCGCGCAGGCTAGCCTGTGCTTGATCGAGCGTGGCGCTCACATCCTTGTTTTCAATGCGGGCCAACACATCGCCTGCCTTAACGACTGAGCCTTCCTGTACGCCTAAAAACTCTAGGCGGCCCGTGGCTTTGGTGGAAACAGCGGCCTTGCGTTGTGCGGTCACGCGTGCCGTGGCATTAAGCGAAGTTAAAGATTGTGACGGATACGCGCTCACCACCACGCCGCTTTCTACTTCCGACTTGCCACCACCGCTAATACGTAGCGCGATGAAGAGGCCAATAATCGTGGCGATGACAGCCAAAATAATCCATTTTTTGCGACTTTTCTTTCTACCGGTGAATACTTTTTTATCGCGTGAAATCGTGAGTTTTGAAAGATCGGGTATGGACACAGATACACCTATGCAGAATTTGGTTTGAGCTTGATCAGAGATTGACCAGCGGAAGCGATTATAAGGGACGGGCAATTCGCATGGGGCACAATGTGATAAAACGTTTGGTGCGGGTCGTGAACAGTTGCGAGCGTTGCGCCAGCAGTAGGCCGGCATTTCCGGATTGGGCCGGAGGGTGAATAAACAAATACTGTTTCTGTGTACGGGACTATTGCCATTGGCAGTGCGGACACCAGTACAAACCACGCCCGGAAATATCGATACGCTTTATCTCGCCACCACATGCATGGCAGTTCTCGCCATCCCGGTCAAATACCCAATGCCGGTAGCTGCTGAAAGAATCGCCTGCTGCCTTCATGCGGTTGGCGATGCTGAGACTGTTCGTAATGCCTGCGGTGCGATAAGACTGGTGAGTCAGTTCAAATGCGGCTTGTGCCAAAGCCACGCGCTGCGCAGCACTTAGCTCAGCGAGGCGCTTGCTGGGATGAAGGCGCGCAACGAATAAAATTTCGCTGCGTAAATAGTTGCCAAGTCCGGCCAGAAAACCCTGATCGAGCAATAAGCCCGCCAGGCTTTTGCAGGCAAAACGTGGCTGGTTAATTTGCGCCAGTACGTCTTGTTGCGTTACACCCTTAGCCAACAATTCAACACCCAGCTTTGCGATATACGGGTGCTCCTTAATGAACATGGTGGGCCAGACCTCAATCGCTGAAGCGCTATAGAGCGCGGCAATGTTGCGGCGCGTGTGAATCGCCAGCCGCAATTGTAGAGACGCGCGCGGTAGCTCGCCGTGTTGCAGAATCGCCCATTCACCATAGAGCTGGTTGTGGCTATAGACGCTTTGATGATTCGCAAAATGAATCAACATGGCTTTGCCGCGTGGCTCCACACGCAGAATACGCTGGCCTGTCAGTAATGGCGCATGTGGTTGCAATTTTGGGAATGCAAATTCCACCAGCAGTGCACGTTCACCCTGAATGGCTCCGGCTAGCTTATCGGCGGCACGCTTGATCTCTGGGCCTTCAGGCATGTTTATGTGCTATTGAATATTGGCCAAGTTTATCGGATAAACAACTAGCGACCCTTGGCTTTTAGCCAATCGCTCAATTCATCAAACGGTAACGCTTTGCTAATCAGGAAACCTTGTGCCACATCGCAGCCAAATTTTTTCAAATCTTTATAGGTGGTCTCGTCTTCAACCCCTTCTGCTACCACGGACAGCTCAAAATTATGCGCAAGATCAATCACCGAGCGCACGATCTGTTGATCCTTTTTGGTGTCGCACATATGCTGCACAAATAACTTATCAATTTTGAGTTCATCCAGCGGGAAGCGTTTCACATAAGACAGTGATGAATAGCCCGTGCCAAAATCATCTACCGATAACCTCGTGCCAAGCGCGCGCAGACGTTGCAGGATCAGCAGCGAGTTATCAACATCATTGATGGTGGAGCTCTCGGTAATTTCGAGGGTAATTTTGCCGGGTTCGGCCTGCCAAGTACCGATCGCCTGGGCCACCATATCCGGTAGCTCGGAATCGACCAGATTGACGGTTGAAATATTAATGCTCATGTCAATGTCAATGCCGTCACGCTTCCAGTCATGCTGGTGGCGCAGGCTGGTATTGAGTACCCATGATGTCAGGCTACTAATAAGCCCGCTGGTTTCGGCCACATGAATAATAGCGGCGGGCGAAATGACGCCGCGATCAGGCATCTGCCAGCGTAATAATGCTTCTACACCCGTACATTTGCCGGTTTTAAAGCTGAGTTGTGGCTGGTAATGAACCTGTAGTTGGTTACTGCGCAATGCATCGCGCAAATCTCCTTCGAAGCCTGAATAAACATCTGCGTGCCGCTTATCATCAAGCTGAAAAGTATATTGTGAAAGATCACGACTGCGCGCGACCGTCTTGGCGATATCGGCATGAATAATCAATTCTTCGGCACTGGCAGCATGGTTGGGGAAGCACGCAATGCCAACTACTGGTCTAACCGTAACCAGCGATTCATTGAAGCTGAAAGGTACTTCCAGCGTCTGCTGGATTTTACTGGCCGCGAGCCACGCCTGTGCTTCGCTTTTCAGATTGGGCAGCACGATACAAATTTTTTCATCCGAAATTTGCACCATGCGATCGGTGCCGCGCAGCATAGTTGGTAGGCGCTTCAAAGCATGACGCATCACATCAATAGTGGGGACGCCGATGATCGCATCCAGTTTGTCAGCGCGTACCAAGGCGATCATCAAAACCGCAACGAAGCGCTGTGATATGCGGGCGTAATCGATCGCGTTGCGGAGCACGGTTTGCAGATCGCTGCGCCCAATCTCATGCAGCACGCGCGAGCCATCGCTGTTAAGTGCGCGATGTTGACCGGTGTCTGAGGGTTGAAAACTCATGTTGGAATGTGCCAGATAAATCGTTTAAATCGAATTTAAAACTGCGCTCTTAAACTCACTGCCCGCAAATAATGAGGTAAATCGCATCGACTTAGCTTAAGTAGAACTCGGTAGCATCAAGCCCGTATGAATTATTCGGCAAGCCACGGCGAATATAAACAGGTTTGTCCGACACGTCGTAAATCAGATCAAGGGTTCGTGGATGCTTGCGAATTGTTTTGTCAGGTTCAGTCACGACGAGCACTTTGGGTTTTAGCCGCTTCAGTTTATTGTGCGTCGCCACCACGGCTACTTCGCCCGATGAAAGCTCTACCAAGCTGCCCACGGGAAACGCACCGATTGACTGAATAAATTGTTCCACCATATCAGGATGGAATTGCGGGCCACTCCAGTTTGATAGCATCTGTAATGCTTCATGGGGAGAGACGGCTTCCGCATAGGAGCGCTTTTCAGTCATCGCTGAGTAGCTGTCTGCAATCGCGGACATGCGGCCAAAAATGCTTATTTTTTCGGCTTTTAACGCGGCGGGGTAACCGGTACCGTTCATGCGCTCATGATGCTGCGCAATGCCTTCGAGTACATCGGGGTGAATATTGGGTGTTTTGTGTAGTTCATTGAGCCCAAGATTAACGTGGGT
>JAYWCO010000264.1:0-3702 GCA_043780475.1 Burkholderiales bacterium
GACTGTCGTGATTAGAACCGTTTCCAGAACCGCGCAAAGTAGGACGCGCCATTTAAACCGAACTGTACGCTGTCGTAAATAAAGCCGTTATCGGTTTCATTCGGGTCCTGCCTGCTCGGTTTGACGTTGAAAATATTATTGCCGCCGAAGGTGATTTTGGTGTTCTTGTCGAAGCTGTAGGTGAGGCTTAAATCAGCCGAGGTCTTGGGCGCGTAGCGGGCGTTGGGCACACCGGCTGCCGTGCCCGAAAACGTGCCCAGGGTTTGCTCGCCGAAATGAATAATTTTGAAATCGGTTGAGACCGGCCCGGTGATGTATTCAAAGCCCAGTGTAGCCTTGCTGCGCGGGCCGCCTTGCTCGATGAACAGCCGCTCGCGCTCGGAGAGCAAGACATCTTCAAACCCGCGTAATGACGGTGGCGCCTTGATCCCGGTGACATCCGTTTTGCTGTAGTTGTAGGCCAGGAATGTGGAGAGTTTGCCCGCACCCACATCCATTTTGTGTGACACCGTAAGATCCACACCCTGGGTTCGGGTATTAACCGAGTTCACGAAAAACTGCGCCTGACCAACGCCCAGCGCGGCCAGGGTGGCGCCGAGCGCGGGAAAATTATTGGCATCAAAACGGCCTGACAGCACGATGCGATCATCAATATTGATGCGATACAAATCGGCGGTGATAGCTGTGACCGGGGTCGGGCTCCAGGTAAAGCCAAGTGTGTAGTTTTTCGATTTTTCTTCTTTTAGTTTTGGGATGCCCGCCGCATTGGCGATAGTGCCGCCGTTCGGTGCCAGCACCACATCCTGCGGCTTACCGCTGATGAAATCGGTGAAAGTAGATGAGAAATAAACCTGCTGTAGCGACGGTGCCCGAAAGCCGGTGCTGGCCGATGAACGCAATAAAAATTGCTCGCCAATTTTGTAGGAGCCCGCCAGTTTGCCGGTGACGGTGGAGCCGAAGTCGCTGAATTTTTCAGCGCGCAGCGCGGTCTGTATTTTGAATAATTTGGTAATGTCGGTTTCTATATCAACATATGCCGCGATGCTATTGCGATTGCGGTCAGTGGCATCACTTGGCTGGAAGCCCGGAAAGCCCTGACTGCCCGCGTTGCCGCCATTACCTACGCCATCGACATCAACATAGGAGCCGGGCTCGCCAGCCGAAATTTTATAATTCTCTCGGCGATATTCCGCGCCGAAAGCGATGTTCATGCCGTTCGCAATCCCTGCGTAGTAGCGACTAAAATCGAGGTTGGTAGTGAGCTGACCGAATGAAAAGCCGCCGGCATCGAACGAGCTGGGGCTGAGGCCGCGTCCGCCCGCCAATAAATCACGATTCGCAATCGAGGCATTCAAGGTATGGCTGATGTTGTAATTCAGGCGGTTATAGCCGTAGGTCTGTGACAAGTCAGCGTTCCATTCGCCCAACTGACCGCGATGGCCGACGGTAATATAGCGATCCGTAATATCGCCGTTGATGAACGGTACAAAGCCATTGGGATATTGCGCGGCTGAATTGCGTGACGGAATATCATCAGAGCCGATACCACCGCGCGCAAACGCGGCCGATGAGGCATCACGGGTTTGCGTGCCGAGCGTGAAATAAAATTTTCCGGTAGCGCTAGTGGGTATTTCGCCGTTGAGATAGACCGTGGCATTTTTCGCCTGGGTATCGCCGATGATGCGCGGGTTACCCGCTTCGGCACGGTTGGAGCGGCCGCGATCAACATACTCAGCCGTGACGCCAACCACACCTTTTTCGCCCACCTGAAAGCCGCAATAACCAGAGGCCAAATAATTTTTGCCATCGCCGGCTGAATATTGGCTATAGCCTGCCACTGCCTCACAACCCAGACGCTTTTTGAGGCCTATATCAATCACGCCTGCAATCGCATCGGAGCCGTATTGAGCGGCTGCGCCATCGCGCAGCACCTGCACGTTTTCAATCGCCAGCAACGGAATCGCATTCATGTCGGTGCCGGTATTGCCGCGATTGCGCGCGCCGAATAAGTTGACCAGCGCGGTGGTGTGACGGCGTTTGCCGTTCACCAATACCAGGGTCTGGTCAGACCCCAAACCGCGCAAGGCGGCAGAGTCAATCAAGTCCGCCCCGTCGGCACCGGTTTGGCGCGTGGAGTTAAAGGAGGGCGAAATATTTTGCAGGGTTTGTGCCAAATCAAATTGCCCACCTTGCTCGCTGATTTTAGCCATCGGAATAAAATCGATCGGCACGGTGGTATCGGTGGATGAAGCATTGGCGCGGCGCGAGCCAACGACAGTGACGGTCTCGATCGCAGCAGGCTCATCCTTTTTATTTTCGACGGCGGCTGGTGCAGTAGTGGCCGCGGGAGCCTGCGCGAAGGCAGATAGTGAGGTAAACGTGGCCAGCATCGTTAATGCGGTCAGCGCAGCCAAAGCCGCCGGGATGGGAAGGTAGCCGTTTAATAACGTAGCTAGGGAGGAGCTGCGAAAACTTTTCATAGTTGGCCTTTTTTAAGAAAAATTCGGTGACAAAAATTTTCATCCCGAAGCGTTACAAAGCATTATTTTTGCAGAGTCCTGTCACTGTTTGGTGTGACTGTTTTACATTACTGCTTTATTGCAGCTGCTTTTTTTATTTTCTCGGTCAGGCTGGCCACGACTAATTCCAGGGCGTTAATACGTTTATTACGATCCTGAATAATTTTTTTCAGCGCCGCTTCAGATAAAGTCAATCGTTGCAGTTCACGCCGAGCCGCTTCTAAATCATCGGCGCCTGTTGGTGCTATTGCTGTAGCGGTTACTGTAGCTGCAATCGCGCCATCTATGTCGGGTTTTTTGGTCTGGATACGTGGCGCGGCGGATGCATTTTTTTCGGTAACGCGTTTGGGGCGGGTTTTTGGCACGGTGACGGGCCTTTCAGCCAGCCCAAAACGGATCAAAGTGGGCAGCAACAAAGCGCGCGGATCGGTTGATCCCTGTTGCAGCGCGCCCACGTACAATCCGAGCGCGGTTAACCCTTCAATGGCAGCCATGGCGCCGACTGTTTCGGCCACATTAACCGTATGGCTACCAGTAGCAGCATTAGCCGCCACATCGTTAGCCAGCGCCACCACATGCGTGGACAATAGCGTGCTCAACGACGCAGCTTCGTCCAGATCAAGCATGACCAGTGCCCCATGCACCTGCTTTAGCAGCGGTTCAATCAAGGTCAGCGCGAGGCCCTTGGTGGTGTCGCGAAAATAATCATCGAGCACACCTTCAACGGTGGTGAGATTGATTTGTACTTCTCGACCTACCTGAAATATCAGCAAATGGGTTTGTGCGCGCAAGGTCATGGTGTCCGCAAATTGGTTGGCGGACTTTTCGGGCACCTGCAGATCGACACCGGTCATCGCGCTGCGCAAGAGTTTGCAAATGGTCGTGGCCTGCTGCGCGAATTCAGGCGTCAGGCGAAAATAGTCCTCAAGTGACGACTCCACGAACAGCATCGCGGTGGCGATTTCGAGGGCCTGGGTTTGAGTGGGTAATTTGTCTGTTTTGCCAAGATGCTTGCCGACGGCGTTAAGGATTTGCAGCAGTTGTACCAGCTCACGGTTAGGCAGTGATGCCCCGGCCAAAGCGATAGACTCAGCCTGTTTCGTAAACGGATCGAGTGCGGCGCGATTGCCATTGGTCAGCGCCAGGAAGGTTTCTTTTTGTGCACGTACCTGATCCCGCAAGG
>JAYWCO010000265.1:0-7656 GCA_043780475.1 Burkholderiales bacterium
TAAGCATTATCAAAAACGTCAGGGTCACCGTCAGAATTACACCGAGATTCAAATCGGTGCAATTACTGCATAACGACTCGTAAAGACAAGGAGCTAGACAATGGCACACAAGAAAGCAGGCGGCAGTTCACGTAACGGTCGCGACTCAGAATCAAAACGCCTGGGCGTTAAAGCCTACGGCGGAGAACTCATTCCGGCTGGTTCGATCATCGTGCGTCAGCGCGGTACCGAATTCCATGCGGGTGAATTCGTCGGCATGGGCAAGGATCACACCTTGTTCGCGCTGAAAACCGGCAAAGTTTTATTTGCGATTAAAGGCGAGAGAAAACGCCGCACAGTCAGTATTTTGCCGGCGTAATTTCGCAGGCTCTCTGCCAACATAGAGGCCCCGAAGAGGTATCTTCGGGGCCTTTTGTTTTACGGCTGTGGCTATTTTAGTGGTTGTTTCTGCAAGCAGAATAATTTATGAAATTTATTGATGAAGCCCGTATTGAAGTTCATGCCGGCAAAGGTGGCAATGGCTCGGCCTCAATGCGCCGCGAAAAATACATTGCGTTCGGCGGCCCTGACGGCGGGGATGGCGGAGTAGGTGGCTCGATCTATGTGATCGCCGACGTTAATATTAACACCCTGGTTGATTATCGATTCGCCCGCATCTTCCGCGCCAAGCACGGCGAGCCCGGACGCGGCGCAGATTGCACCGGGCGCGGCGCAGACGACATCACGCTGCGAGTACCGATTGGTACCGTGGTTAAGGATTTAACCACCGAAGAAATCATTGCCGACTTGACCCATGATAAAGAGCGCGTATTGATCGCCAAAGGTGGCCGCGGCGGTTTGGGTAATTTGCATTTCAAGTCCAGCACCAACCGCGCACCACGCCAGACCACTCAGGGCACGGATGGCGAAACCAAAGAAATTCATTTTGAGCTTAAAGTCCTTGCCGACGTTGGCCTGCTCGGCATGCCGAACGCAGGCAAATCGACCTTTATTCGCGCTGTATCGGCGGCGCGGCCAAAGGTGGCAGATTATCCATTCACCACCCTGCATCCTAATTTGGGCGTGGTTCGCGTATCGGATAACAAAAGTTTTGTGATTGCCGACGTGCCTGGATTAATTGAGGGCGCTGCCGAAGGTGCCGGGCTCGGCATTCAGTTTTTGAAGCATTTGCAGCGCACACACCTGTTGCTGCATTTGCTGGATATTGCGCCTTTTGATGAAGCCATTGATCCGGTCAAACAGGCGGCGACTGAAGCGAAGGCAATCGTCAATGAATTGAAAAAATACGATCAATCGCTGTTTGACAAGCCACGCTGGCTGGTGCTGAATAAAGCTGATTTATTGGCGCCCGCAGAAGCCGAACGGCGCGTGAAAGCGATCATCAAAACGCTTAAATGGAAAGGCCCGCATTTCATCATTTCGGCCATGAAAACGGAGGGCTGCCCGGCGCTGACATTCGCGATTATGGAACATGTTGATGCGCTGAAACAGCAAGCATTACGCGATGCCCCTGCGCCCGAAGCCAAACCTGAACGCACCCTTGCCAACAGATTAAAACGCTAGTGTCGACGGACTTCTTCAGGCAAAAAATGGCTTGAAAGCCCCGTCTAGCCTATGGTTTGGCCTTAACGTTTTAAACCGCCCGTATATTTCTCATGTCCAAAGCCAAACCACCCAAACGCATTGTCGTCAAAATCGGCTCCACGCTCATCACCAATCACGGTGCCGGGGTTGACCATGCGTTCATTCACGAATGGGTTCGCCAGATTGCCGCGCTGACGGGCCTCGGCCATGAGGTCCTGCTGGTATCGTCGGGGGCGATTGCGGAGGGCATTAAGCGCCTGGGCTGGAAGGCGCGCCCGCATCAGTTAAACCAGCTACAGGCCGCTGCCGCCGTGGGGCAAATGGGCCTGGTGCAGGTTTATGAATCCGCGTTTCGTGAGCATGGCCTGGGCACGGCGCAGATTTTGCTCACCCACGATGATTTGGCGGATCGCAAGCGTTATTTGAACGCCCGCTCCACGCTCACCACGCTGATTGATCTTGGCATCATTGCCATCATCAATGAAAACGACACCGTCGTTACCGATGAAATTAAATTTGGCGATAACGACACATTGGCCGCCCTAGTGGCCAATTTGATCGAAGCCGATGAGCTGATCATCCTGACCGATCAGCAAGGCTTGTTCAGCGCTGACCCACGCAAAGATATCCATGCCACCTTGATCGCGTCGGCCAAGGCCGGCGAGCCCGGCCTGGAGGCCATGGCGGGCGGCGCAGGCTCAGCCTGGGGCAGCGGCGGCATGTTGACCAAGGTGCTGGCCGCCAAAAAAGCGGCGCTGTCTGGCGCCTCCACCGTCATCGCCTATGGCCGTGAGCCCAATGTGCTGCTGCGTTTACTCACCGATGAGGCGATCGGCACAAGGCTCAGCGCCGAAACGCTGTCACTGCAGGCGAAAAAAACCTGGCTTGCGGGACACCTGAAAACCAGCGGACGCTTTACCCTTGACGCGGGTGCCGCACGCGCGCTGCGGGATGATGGCAAGAGCTTGCTGCCGATTGGGGTGACCGCTGTGATGGGAACGTTTGAGCGCGGCGAAGTGGTGAGTTGTATGACCGCCGACGGTCATGAGCTGGCGCGCGGGCTGACTAACTATTCTTCACTGGAAGCCGCTAACATTGCGGGCCGTCCGACTGCCGAGATTGAAGCCTGTCTGGGTTATCTTGCCGAACCAGAGCTGATTCATCGCAACAATCTGGTACTGCTTTAACCGTAAAATTGCACTAAAAGCGTTTCAAATCCACGCTTTTATAAAAGCTCATTACCTTGGGCACATAAGCCATGGTTTCAGGGTAAGGCGGGATGCGATTACCGGCGCGAATGACCGCGTTTTCGCCGGCGTTATAACCGGCCAGCGCCAGCTCCATATCACCATTGAACATTTTCAGAAGGTCACGTAAATAATGTGCGCCACCAAAAATATTTTCAGTGGGATCATGAATATTGTTGACGCCATAGCGTTGCGCGGTGGCGGGGATCAGCTGCATCAAGCCAACTGCACCTTTGCTGGACAATGCATCGGGGTTATAGCCCGACTCAGCTCTAATCACCGCATGAATCAGCTTGGGATCCAATCCATGCAATCTGGCGGCGTCATCAATAATCGGCACCAGCTTTGAAATATCGACGGCTTTCGGCCCATTCGGTGACCACGCATTAGGCCGCGACTGCATCGAAACAGGAATGCGGTACACCAATTTATAACGCTTGTCCAAATGCGGCAAATTGGAAAAATGCACCACCCCGTTGTCGTCCTTGAATGAATAAATATTGGCTGAGGCAACGGGCGCAAAAAAAAGCAATGGCAAAAAAAGCGGTAATGAAAAAATGCCCGCCGCCAACCATCTCCCAGCCCCGCGCACGGGTCCGCATACGTGCAACACGCGTAGCACGCATTTCATAAAATAATTCAGCTGGTTTTTTTCAAACGCTCGCATCATGCAGGCAACATCCATAAATCAATTTAAACCCTGTCTCTACACACGATCCACCCAAGATTATGCCCTGCCAGAGCATAAAACGGGAAATGCATCAAATTGGTACCCCACTTTAAATAACGACCAAGCTTCTGAATAGCGCTTACCCGTCAGCGCTATTCATTATTTTCAGCGCGCCCCGCTTGATGTACTCTTAACGCATGCCAATATCTGCCTCTACCTCTACCTCTACCTCTGCCGCCGCCCCAATCAATCAGCCCATGCACGCACCGCTGAACAACCCGCCACCGACAAAAAGCCGAGCACCCCGCACTCGACGTCTGAAGCTGGAGGCACCCTGGCTTATCCTGATCGCCTTAATGCTAGCGACCTTGACGGCCACTTATCAAAGTTATCAGCGCAGCAAATTAGAAGCGCAGACGCGTTTCGTCGAGAAAGCGCAGGGCGCACAGCAAAGTCTCATCACCGAACTGCGCAGCACCGCTGATTTACTGCGCGACGCTTCTGCGTTGGTGTCGGCATTACCAAAAATTGAGTCCGGACCCTGGGATGCATTTTTTGACGCCCATCGTCGTATCGACTCTGAATTTCGGGGTCTCGTTCGTATTGCTTACAAGTCGGCTGATCCAGTCAATCCAATCCTGATTAGCCGCAGCTACAGCGATTTATCCGTAGACGACGAGCAAATCAATATAGAGCAAAATCCCGACTTCATCGCTGCGCTCAAGCTTGCCAGCGAAACCCGCGAAATGGTGACGACCAATGCACTGCGCTTAGCTGATCGTCAGCCGGAAGCCATCGCGATAGTGGCCGTCATTTTGCCTGTCTATATGCCTGCTTATGCGTCTGCCTATGCGGCCCACTCAGCCAGCAACGCGTTCACTAAAACCACCGGCATAAAAACAACCAAACCTGCTGCCAATAGCGCAGCAAAGCTCGGCCTGAAGGCGACTCCGCTGCTGGGACATCTCATTGCACTGTTACGCCTGGATGATATTGTCAATTACATCAGCGCCCATCCCGAGCGGCGCCTGTCACTAACATTGCTCAGCAATAATCAAACCCTTTACAGCAATATCCAGCAGGCTTCAGCCAAGGCCCCGCTTTATACTCAGCGCTTCAACATGATTCCCGACCACCCTCAATGGGCACTACAGGTCGGCAGTACACCGCTGCTGGAACAAGAACTGGCCAACGACACGCCACGCGCTATTTTTTTAGTCGGCCTCATGGGCACGCTGTTGCTAACCGGACTGGTATGGTTACTCACCCGACTGCGCGATCAGGCCGAAACCCTGGCGGCACGCATTACCGAAAAACTGCGCGACCAGGTTAAATTTACCGAAGACCTGATCGAATTTAACCCTAATCCTATTTTTCGGAAGGACGCTGATGGCCGGTTCACCGTGGTGAATCGGGCCTGGGAACAATTGTCAGGACGGAATCGAAAAGATGTATTAGGCAAGACCAATCATGATTTTCAACGTCCCGAAGTAGCGCTACAAAATGAGTTGGCCGATAAAAATCTTTACGCTTCCGAACGAGGCTATGAGGCGAACGAGGTTTTTATCAACAATGCGGATGGTCGCAAGTTTGAAACCATTATTTCTAAGCAGGTGCTGCGCCGCGCTGACGGGACGGTTGATGGCCTGATCGGCACCATTACTGACATCACGCCCAAGAAAAAATTGGAGCAGGATCTTGCCCAGCAGCAAGAGCAACTGGATTTGGTGATTCGTTCCGCTCAACAGGGCATCTGGGATATTGAACTTAAACCGGGCGGGCATCGCTATTTTTCAGAACGGTTCTTTCAGATGCTGGGATATAGTCGCGAGCATCCATTCAGCGACCAGAACTGGCGTGACCATCTGCATCAGGATGATGTCGATAACTTCGCTCTCGAGCTGGTGCGCCATTTCAAACGTGAGACGCCTTATTTCGATACCGAGGCACGCGTTCTAAAACAAAATGGCGAATATATCTGGGTGCGGGTGCGAGCGGTTGCCCAGCATAATGAGGATGGCCTGGCGATACGTTTCGTTGGCTCAATCGGCGATATTACAGAAAGCAAAGAAGCAGAGGCGGCCATGCGCGAGGCCAATACGCGTGTCGTCGAGGCGGCTCGAGCGAAAGAAGCGTTTCTGGCCACCATGAGTCATGAAATTCGCACCCCGCTCAACGGTGTGCTGGGCATGGCCGGTTTGCTGTCGGAAACAGCGCTCAATGGCGAGCAGCGCGACTACATTCGTTTGATCCACGCTTCCGGCGATACCTTGCTGCGCCTGATTGATGATGTGCTGGATTTTTCCAAGATTGAATCAGGCCGCATGACCCTGGAAGCGGTGCCGGTAGAAATCATTACGCTGGTTGAAGAAGCGTTTGAGCTGGTTGCCGAAAAGGCGCGTGAAAAGCAGCTTGCCCTGATTTACGATATTCGTGACGATGTACCCTTTTATATTTTGGGTGACGCGACCAGGCTCCGGCAGATTTTGCTGAACATGCTGTCAAATGCCATCAAGTTTACCGAACGCGGCCAAATCAAGCTCACCATGTCGTGCAGACGAACGCTGGACGGCAAACTGGAACTGGAGGGACGGGTGGCCGATACCGGTATCGGTATTCCAGCTGAACGCATGTCCAAACTGTTTCAGCCATTCACCCAGGTTGATACCTCCACCACCCGAAAATACGGCGGCACGGGTTTGGGCCTTGCCATTATTCGTCGTCTGACCCAGTTGATGCATGGTGATGTCCGTATCGAAAGTACCGAAGGTGAAGGCACCACTTTCATCTTTACCGTTGCAACGCAAACAGCGAGAGGCCCGCTGAGCCCGTATATGCAACGCGATGTGCTCGATTTTGTTGGCAAACGCTTATTGTTAGTCGAGGCCTGTGTTGCTCGCCACGCCGGTATGCATTATTTTTTAAGCTATTGGGGCTTTCAAACCACCGTCGTGCTCCCGGAAAATGCCGCCGCCACTTTACTGGCCGAGCCGCTAACCGATATCATCATGACCGATAGTGTGTTGCCCAGTGAGAACGGCGATAATTTACAGCACGCCATGGACACCATCAATGCGATGCGTGCTGCAAATTATCAGCTACCCATGCCCTGCATTCTGTTGTCCAAATTTTCCCGACAGGATTTGCTGCAACGCGGGGTGATACCGCCTGTTAAGCATGATATTTTTTTGCTCAGACCCTGCGGCCGTCCAAAAATGTTTGACGCCTTGATGCGTGCAGTATTGCGTGAATTTAGTACTGATACCGCCATTCGCCCGCTGGCCCTCAAGTCAGCAGGGCAATCTAATACTGCCGAAAAAAATCTGCTCGGCAATACAGCTGCAGGCGAGCAGATTGCAAACAATATCGACATCAACATCAGCAAACCTATCCTAGATATCCTGGTCGCCGAGGACAATGAAGTCAATCAGCGAGTGATCAGCGGCATGCTAAAAAATCTGCACCAGCGAGTGATACTTGTTGAAAACGGATTGCTGGCTGTACAAGCGGCAACATCGCGCTACTTTGATATTATCCTCATGGATATTCATATGCCGGAGCTGGACGGTGCGGGTGCCATGCGTGAAATTCGCGCGCACTTTGCAGGCCAGCGCTGCCCACCCATCGTTGCCATGACCGCATACGCGATGGCGGGTGATCGTGAACAATATATTGAAGCGGGCATGGATGACTATTTATCCAAGCCTATCCGCACCAGCGATTTGATCAATTTATTGCACCGATTCTATGACCGCCAAAATCTGGCTTCTCGCAACCACCAGGGTGACAATACAAGTGACGGCGTCGCGCACGCACTTATCCATAAAAAAACATTTGCAACCCCGCTGCCGTCAACACCGCCTGAGGTTAATCCCGTTAAGTCGCTGACCCATAATGGCTCCGGCGCTCAGCTTGGTATTAGCGCTGTTAATGCGGCCTCCGATGCATCAACATCAGCAACCATCATCAATATTTCGCCGGTTGACACCATTCCCGTGCTGGACAAAGAGCAGTTGGAAGATTTGCGCTACCTTCCTGCCGTGCCGACCAAATCAGACCATCAAAATACGGCGGATCCGGTGACCAGCTTGCTCGATCTTTTTCAGACCAAAGCCATTGAACGTATGCAGATCATGGAAGATTGTCTGGCCAAAC
>JAYWCO010000266.1:0-3948 GCA_043780475.1 Burkholderiales bacterium
GGATCCAGCGGGTGCGCCTGATTGGCAACAGAGTCCGCATAGTCAATGTGTTCCTTGATATAGGTCGCCGTCAGTGTGAGGGTGTGCGGGTCGAGAATATATTGGTATTGGCTGTCGATGCCGGTATCGCGATAGCGATTGGTTTGGCCGGTGGGATTAGTTGCGTCGGGATAAATTTTGGTATTTAGGCCGAATGCACCGATCATCGCGTTGTGCGCACCCCATTCACGCGTCAGCGCCAATCGCCAGTACGGGTTTTCGCCTTTCAGAATTTGCTGATTGCCGCGGGCGACGTTAAAGCCTTGGCTCATGAACGACCAGAATCCGTTGGCGGTGCGGTAGCTTGAAAATTCGGCATAGACGGTTTGGTTCCAGAACGCGTAGGCGCCCAGCCCTGAAACATTTTGTGCGAGGGCTCCCGCAATCAATGGTGCAGAGGCGGGGCCGGTGCTGCCGGGAACGACGTTATAGCCCCAAGCGGGCGCGCTATTCCACACATCCTGCACCGACGGATTATTGTTCATGGTGGCACCGACGATCAGATCGCCTGAGGGCCCGAAGTAGCGATCAACCAGGCGTATATCAAGATTGTCCGATCCGCTGTGGCCGGTCCAGTGCGAGTCGGCGGGACTTTGGGCATCGTAGTTGTTGTAAGTAATTTGTACAAACCCGCCGAGATGGTCAGTGACGCGACCCGCAAAGAAAATACTGGCCGTTGAAAAAATCAAATTGCCATCTTTAGGAAAACCCGCAGCGCGATCAAATTGAGGATCCGGGCTGTTGGTATTGGATGTCTTTTTGATGCTCGCCACGCCCATGACTGAAACCGGCCGCGCTACTTTACCAATCGTATAACCGGTAAGCTTGAACAGGCGGCCATACGGTGTGAGATCAGGAAACTGACCGCCCGCGTGGCAGGCAACACAGTTTTGCCCGGTCTGCTGGTTAAAGACCGGTAATGCGTAAGCCGATGACGGCGCAAGCAATAAGGCAACAACGAACGCAGCAGCGGCAGTAGCAGCATGATGCAATCGAACCCGCAGAAGGGCAACAACAAAGTTAGACATGTTTGCTCCGGATAGCTTGGATAATGTCTCATGCTAGTGCCCCTGTCGGGTGGCACTTTGATATTTATCAAACAATGTCTATTTTGCCTTTGCCCGCCGTCCTTGCTTAAGACTTGGTTATATTGCAAGGCGGAATTATCAACGGCTTGGCAGGATCAACAATGGTTGACTGGGGAAATAGGGGATTCACCATAATGTTTGCAGCAATAAAAAATTGGTCTTAAGGTGGTGAATACAATGCGGTTTTCACTCATTATTCCTGCCTATAACGAAGCGGCATGGCTGCCCGCGTTGCTCGATACGGTTGATCTTGCGCGCAGTCAATACCGCGGCGGCTGTGATGCGATTGAGGTTATCGTCGCCGATAACGCATCAACCGATATCACCGCGGCCGTCGCCCGCCAGCGCGGTTGTCAGGTGGTAGGGGTGGAAAAGCGCGCCATTGCCGCGGCTCGTAATGGCGGCGCTGCTATTGCCAGCGGCGAGATCGTTTGTTTTATCGATGCCGATTCGCGTATTCATGCCGATACCTTTAATGCGATTGAGGACGTGCTGGCTTCAGGGCGCGTGATCGTGGGTGCTACCGGGGTCAAGCCTGATCGCTGGTCGCTCGGGCTATGGGCCACCTGGTTGGCCGCACTACCGGTCGCTTATGTCATGGGCTTTGATGCGGGCGTGGTGTTCTGCCGACGCGCTGATTTTGAAACCATCGGCGGCTACGATGAAAGCCTGCTTTATGCCGAAGATATTAAAATATTGATGGATCTAAAGCGCCTGGGCCGCACCCGCCGCCAATACTTTGCGCGCGCCCAAGGTGCGCAAGCTATCACCTCTACCCGTAAGTTCGACAAGCACGGTGACTGGCATTATTTTTTACGCATGCCGCGCGTGGCGTTCTGGATGCTGATCAATAAGCAACGCGTAGAAAAATTTACGCGCACTTATTGGTATGAGGATCGTTAGGTTTTCGGCTTACTTTTTTACTTCAGTTGCAGGGGATGCAGTTGGGGTTGCAGCAGCACCATCTACTTTTCCGGCTTCCGCTACTTTGTCTGCTGGCAATGCGCTGTTCGCGCCGCACAGGAGCGGAATGGAAATCACCGGCGGGTAATCGTATGCAGCGCCCGTTCCAATATCCACCCCTGCGCCGATCACACCACCCAATAAAATATTACCGAATGCCATTGCTTTGGTTGAGCTTTTAATATCGCGCGCAACCGGCTGCACCCCGTCTTTTTTGCACTCAACAGTCAGATCACCATACGCACGGTGTACAACAACTGTGCCGGACGTCGTGACAAACCATGAACCCTTGGTATTGGTGAGCTGACAATTGGCAGGCGTGCAGCCTGGGGTTTCAACGGATAGAGACTGGTTGTGACCGCTGACGATGGAGGCATAACCTGACATCGCATTATTGGCTCCCGACTTTTTTACGGTGCTGATTGCTGCTGCGATGTTGGTGTATGGCCCGATTCATCAGCCTCTGCATTACCATGAGTTCGCCCATACCAGCACGTTATGGGGGATACCGAATGCCGCCGACGTGTTGTCCAATATCGGCTTTGCCCTGGTCGGCAGTTGGGACCTCGCGATCTGGTGGAAGCAGCGGGATCGCCCGCAAATGACGACGGCTTGGCAGGGGTATGGCCTGTTTATGGGCGCGCTGATTCTGACGGCAATCGGTTCCAGCTTTTACCATTGGGCGCCTGATAATGCGCGGCTGGTGTGGGATCGTTTGCCGATCGCGTTGGCGTGCGCGCGCAAACGCGCTGCGATGATTTGTGCGCATCGATCAGAGTGGCGCTGGCATTGGCGATCCTCGGTGTCGCCAGTTTGTGGTGGTGGCGCTACACCGGGCAGCTGGGTGCGGGAGCGGTGGGAAGTACAGGCGAGGGAAGTACTGGTGATTTGTGGCCCCATTTATTGATGTAGGGCTTACCACTTCTACTCATTCCGCTCTGGCAAGCGCATTTCCATGCGCCGAAAGCAGATCGTTTAGGGTTTGGTTTTGCGATTCTTCTATATGTGCTCGCCAAGCTTTTCGAGATGAACGACCACGCGGTATTTGAGCGGCTGGGATTGATCAGCAGCCATACACTGAAGCACCTGTTTGCCACGGCGGCGAGTGCGGTGATCGTTTGGCGCATGGTGAAGCATGCTGAGGCTTGATGATTCGATTTCCGCATTATTGGTAAATAGGCGCGAATGTTTTGCAAACGAGATGAGAAGCTTCTATTATTTTTGAAACTCGCCTATTAGCCGGTGTTTTTAGGCGAAAATGGTCGTAAAGCCGCTCTGGATCTAGAGCTTATTCGGTTAAATTTAATTAAAAATTTAAATATGATATTCGCGATAATGACGGTTTGTGCCAGTTTAGGGTGAGTCATTTTGAAGATCCAGTGGACTGCTGCAACCAGGTTCTTTAATGCGCGTTACGCTGCGCGCGGCATTGAGCTGTTCAATCGCGGCTATGTGCTTTCTTTTGAGTGGCAACAACGCGATGACAACGCGGCACGCATTGTTGGCACGGTAAGGGGCTCGCATGATGAAGTCTATGCGCAGATCATTAGCATTAAAGCCCCTGACGATGCGCTGGTGGTGAAAGGCGTTTGCACCTGTCCGGTCGGCCATAACTGCAAGCATGTGGCGGCAGTATTGCGCGCCGCTATCATGGGGGAAAAATCCCCAGCCGCGAGTAATTCCGCGCGTTTACCCGAGCATATGCCAACCCCACCTCGCGCCCGCGCGAGCGCGGCAGCCAGCCTGGATACGCATAAAACCGATAAGCCGCATTCGTCGCCGGTTCGCGATCTACCACTGCCGACCGAAATCGATGTATGGCTTAGCCGCCTTGAGCAGGCGCAGTTTAAAAATCCCA
>JAYWCO010000267.1:0-2043 GCA_043780475.1 Burkholderiales bacterium
GGCGCTACCGCCGGTGTAGCGCTGTGGCTATGGACGCAAAATCAAGTAGGCGTGGGTGCCGTGGCCGCAGCCACCGCGATGGCGCTACGTTTAAACGGCATATCGCATTGGGTGATGTGGGAATTCGCCGCACTGTTTGAACATATCGGTACCGTGCGCGATGGCATGAGCACGCTCGCCAAGCCGCACACGGTGGTGGATGACGCCAGCGCCAAACCGTTGCGAGTGACCCGAGGTGAAATCACATTCGATCACGTCCATTTTTCATACGGCAATGTTGATAGCGCGAAACGCGTTATTGAAAATTTATCGTTCACCATTAAGCCGGGTGAAAAAATCGGCTTGGTCGGGCGATCCGGCGCGGGTAAATCAACGGTGGTGAATTTGCTGCTGCGTTTTTATGATGTCGAAGCCGGGCGCGTGTTGATTGATGGGCAAAATATTAAACACGTCACCCAGGATAGCCTGCGTTCCCTCGTCGGCATGGTTACGCAAGACACTTCACTGCTGCATCGCTCGGTGCGCGACAATATTTTGTATGGCCGCCCGAACGCCACTGACGAGGACATGATTCACGCCGCTCAGCGCGCCGAGGCTGATGATTTTATTCAGCACTTGGCGGACGCCAAAGACCGTCGCGCTTACGATGCGCATGTGGGTGAGCGCGGCGTCAAACTCTCTGGCGGGCAACGTCAACGCATCGCGATTGCGCGCGTGATGCTCAAAGACGCACCGATATTGCTGCTCGATGAAGCCACTTCCGCATTAGATTCTGAAGTGGAAGCTGCGATTCAGGAAAGTCTTTATCGTTTGATGGAAGGTAAAACCGTTGTCGCCATTGCGCACCGACTCTCTACTATCGCGGCGATGGATAGGTTAATTGTCATGGACAAAGGGCAGATTGCAGAAGAAGGCAGCCACCACGCACTGCTGGCCAAGAATGGCTTATACGCCAGGCTCTGGGCGCATCAGAGCGGGGGATTTTTGGGGGAGGCAGATTAAATGAAGCTCGCAAAAAATATTAAGTCGCCTCACATAAATTGCACCTGAAAGCACCGCCACATCAAACCTGCGCCCAACGCATGGCGCGCGTATCGGCCTATTTCATTAATCATCATGACGGCGACGTCGATCTGAATCGCTGTTGAAAGTCCGGCCATGCGCCTCAATCAACACTGGCATTTATTTTGTCTCGCGACCACTTGGTGGACATTGTTCTTTATAGCCGGTTTGCCCAGCCATTATTTTCAAACCACACCCGTTTGGAAAATTGTGGTGTTTGGTGAAATCTTGCCCGCTGCGGCGCTGATTTATTATGCATGGCGTCGCTGCGCGCGCGCCGAATCAATCGCACAGGTGTGGCAAAGGGCAGGCTGGATTGGGTTCTACATGACCGTGCCGTTATTCATCTATGATTATCTTTACCTCGCAGTACATCAAGAACTCGGCTGGCCGTTCCTGATCTCGCACTGGTATTTAAGCGCGTTCTATATTATTCCGTGGCTCTTGCTGCCGGCCATTGCGCTGATAGTTGCTCGTATGAAAAAAGCCGCGCAGCCAAACGATGGCGATAATGGGACGCTAACTAATTGAAATTGAAAGTCGCCATTTGGCGGGCTTTTCGGAGCAAACGTGCTTGGAGATGCCCGCCAAATGGCGATCTAATAAATGGTGTTGAGAGCAGATTTTTGTTGTCAGTGTTGCCGTGGCGATGCAATTACAATTGTGCAGGCGCGTGATTGCCAGGGATGTTTCGCGCAGCTAGGATGAAGAGCGGTTTTATTGTTTCGCTGAAGTTGATAGCGGCATTCTCACGGTGCGGTTTACGTATCGCGCCTCATTATTCGAATAATTAGCGCTGGCTACTGGCGTAAAGGAAAGGCCTAATGTTGAATTTGAGTGTATTCGATTCGCTCAATGGGCGCATCAACAGCGGCGCTCTCCATACCCTGACCGTTAGGCACCACACATATGAATGCAAATATTGTCAGCGTTAGCTTAAACCAGGCTCATACCTTCAGCAAGACTATTGCACCGCAGATC
>JAYWCO010000268.1:0-3736 GCA_043780475.1 Burkholderiales bacterium
GTGATTGAAGGCTATACCGTGCGCCTGAATCCGACCTACAGCAGAAGCCGCGTCACCGCTCACACCCTGCTCAGGATTGATCCCAAAAAAGCCGAGCAACTCTATGCGCAGCTCCGCCATATCCCAGCCGTCGGTGGGGTATATGCACTCTCGGGTGAGTTCGATGCATTGGTGGTGCTACAAGCCAATACCACCGCCGAGCTCGATGATGCGTTGGACGCCGCGGGACGTCTGGATGGAGTTGAGCGGACGCAAACCTCGATTGTGCTCAGTGTGAAATTTGAGCGCTAGCACTGGCCTGCCTGCTAATCGATACGATCACATTGCAGACGGGTTTTAGCGGCCGGATAGACGCACCAAATCGGTGATTAATGTATCTGAAATTTCAATGCCCGTGCCAGCAGCTTCTGCCGCCATGGCGGCGCGCCGATAGCCCGGTAAACGCACGCCCTCGTCAGCCAGCATCGCGGCCACCAAAGTTTCAATGCGCTCAAAAAACACCTCTCGCCCCGCCAGTGCATCCGGGTCAATCACCAAAAATGCCTGACCGATATGGGGTCGATTGCCTGCGTCCACAAAAAATGAATCCGCTTCAAAACCAAAGGCAGCACCAGTGAGCGCACAGCAAAGTAATTCAACCACCAGCGCCAGCATGGCGCCTTTCACGCCGCCTGCAGGCAGCATGGTGCCGGCCATCCCCGCCGTTGGGTCGGTGGTGGGCTCGCCCTCTACATCCAGCGCCCAGCCAAACGGAATTGATTCGCCTTTTTTGGCCGCGATCATCAGCTTGCCGCGCGCCACTGCCGACAGCGATAAATCAATCATCAACGGCGCATCGTGCGCGCGCGGAAACGCGGCGGCGATCGGATTGGTGCCAAAGATGCCACGCTTGCCGCCCCAGGCCGGCATGGCCGCCGGTGAATTGCCAAATGCGACGCCTACCATACCGGCAGCCGCAACCGCTTCCAAGTGATAGGCTGCAGCGCCAAAATGATGGCTGTTGGTAACGCCTGCAAAACAGACACCAGCCACTTTTGCACGCGTCATCGCTTCGCTTATCGCCAGCTCGCACCCTGGAAATGCCAGCCCCTCTTCGGCATCGATCAGACACGCTGCGGCCTTGCTGTTGATGACCTTTGCGATGGCCGTGCCACTGGCTCGACCGTTCTGTAAATGCGTTGCATATTGCAGCACCCGCACCAATCCGTGCGATGCCAGGCCGCGTGCCTCGGCGTAAATCAAGGCGTTGATCGTCGCACTCGCCATCGATACCGAAGCGCCTGATTGCATCAATGCACTGATACCCAGCTCAGACAGATATTGCGGTGAGTATTTCGACATGATCGGTTCAGAAATATGTTTCGGGATTTACCAAAACAAGATCAGACCGACTAAGCACTCTCATACAGGCGAGTCAACACAAACTCGCGATGTCCCAGCGCTTCCGCTGCGGTCAGTCGGCCATTGGCAGTGCGCAGCATCATCTCGAGCAATTTATCGCCGGCTTGATCCAGCACCATCTCGCGCTGCAACAGCGCGCAGGCATCAACATCAATATGTTCACTCATGGTGCGCACGGTACGAGGGTTTGCACAAATTTTAATCACCGGCAAAATCGGATTGCCGATCACATTGCCTTGCCCGGTGGGGAAAAAATGTACCGTGTAGCCCGCGGCCGCACAGAGCGTGACCATTTCAGCCGCCGCAGAAGATGAATCCATAAACCAGAGGCCGGGGCCGGTCGGGGTTTCTGCTTTATCCAGCACACCATCAACCAAACATTTCTTACCAATCTTTTGAATATTGCCCATCGCTTTTTCTTCGATGGTGGTTAAGCCGCCGACAATATTGCCTTTGGTCGGTTGCGATTCAGAAAGATCACTCGTTTTATGACGATTCACCACCTCTTGATAACGATTAAACATAGCCATGAAATCATCGGCGACCTGCGGTGTGCGGCAGCGCCCGACGACGACTTTCTCTCCGCCGGTAATCTCGGTGGTTTCACCAAACACCAGCGTGCCGCCCAAGCCGTATAGCTTGTCGAAAGCATTGCCGACAGTCGGGTTGGCGCCACAGCCGGAGGTGGTATCGGATTCGCCGCATTTGGTCGATACCCACAGCTCGCCTACCCCGGCTTGTGCGCGATGCAATTCTGAAGCCTCCTGCAAAAACGCCTTGGCCGCTTTTGAAGCGCGCATGATGGTGTCATGATCACCATGCTGCTCGATGCCAAAGCCCACCACCGGCTTGCCGGTTTTAGCGATGCCATCCACGACGCGCTTGGTCCAGCCCTCTTCAATGCCAATCACTACAACGGCGGCAACATTCGGATTACTGCCGGTGCCAATCAGCGTGCGAAAGTGCAGGTCCAGATCAGCACCAAACTGCAAACGACCATAAGGATGCGGTATCGCCATCACCCCTTTGATGTTGTGCGCCACCGCTTCACAGGCAGCATTGGATAAATCATCCACGGGCAAAATGATGACGTGGTTACGCACGCCCACGCGGCCATTCGCGCGTCGATAGCCCCAAAAAGTGGTGTCTTTAGTAATCATGTGAATATCCTGAAAAGGTCGTGGTTTGTCGAGCGGGCGTTGCTAAAGATAATAGCAAGCACTGTACGAGCGCGCTTACCAGCGCTTGGTCTTGATATTGTGTACGTGCGCATGCTCGCCTGCTTTGATGGGTGCGATCACGCGGCCGATATCGGTGCCATATTTAAAAACCGTATCGCCCACTGCCATATCGCTCAACGCGATTTTGTGACCGATCGGAATGTCCTGCAATGCTTTGATGACGAACTGCCGGTCATCGTCCATGACCCAGGCGGTCAAATCAGTACCCGCCTTGATGCCTTCAACCACCGCCACCGCCACGGTGTCCTTCGCTTGGTGCAACACAAAATGAATCATTCATCGCTCCTCTGTTTTCAATACCGATTGCCACCGTACAACTTAAATAGCTTAGTCCCACTTAGCCTCATTAACCATTGATGATCAATGATTTAGTCCTGATAAAAAGCTTCAGCACGGCCCGCTACCTCAACCTTGCACGCATAAATTCCACCCGCCTGAGTTTGCGTCAACAGCTCGCCCGATGACGCACCATCCCGCGCGGTGGTGATATAAATAGTGCGCAAATCCATACCGCCGAAAGCCAGCATGGTGGTACGTTTTACTGGCACCTGAATACGACCGATGATTTCACCGGCTGGTGAAAATTGAAGTACACAACCACCTTCATATTGCGCACTCCAGTAACAGCCCGCTGCATCAACCGCCGCACCGTCCGGCCGCCCGCTATAGTCTGCCGCCGCTTTGTTATCAGGGCGTTTTACAAACACACTGCGACCCCCGATTGTGCCTTGTGCCACATCAAACGGAAATTGATAGACGACATGATTTGGCGTATCTGATTGGTAAACTGTTTTGCCGTCAGGACTAAACCCCAAACCGTTACTGACTTTAACGCCAAGACCTTGTACCGCACCCCAGCCCAAGCGGGCTTCACCCCGTTCCAGACAATACATACTCGCCGCTTCCGCCGTGCGAGGTTCATACATGGCACCCGCCCAAAATCGTCCTGCTGCATCACAGCGGCCATCATTAAAGCGCATGTTGGCGGTGTCGTAGGGCGCATCTGCAATCTTGCTCAAACGACCCCGCTCAGGATAAAACCGATACCAACCGTCACGCAACGCCGCCACTAATCCGCCGCTCGCCGCCAGCCC
>JAYWCO010000269.1:0-8883 GCA_043780475.1 Burkholderiales bacterium
CGTGGCCGCTTGGTCGAGATCAACGCGAAAAAAGTGGTCCCCGCCGATTACAAAGACGAGCGCGCCAAGCGCACCTCGGAACGAGAATTTAATTTATCGTGGGCAGCCACGATGCAGGCCGACAATCAAATTCTCGATGGCAAATTCTGGCCCGCCGATACCCAAGAAAAGGAATTTTCAGTCGAAGACGGTATCGCCAAAAGCCTCGGTATTAAAGTCGGCGACAGCCTAACCTACGAGATCGCGGGCTCGCGCTTTACCGCCAAGGTCAGCAATTTACGCAAGGTTGAGTGGGGCTCGTTCAAGCCCAATTTTTTTGTCATCGCCAGTCCGGGTGTCCTCGAAAATTATCCGGCCAGCTATATCACCAGTTTCAAATTGCCAGCCGGCAATGAGCAGGTGGTCAACGGCCTGATACAAAAATTTCCGAATTTATCGGTGATCGATTTAACCGCGATCATGAATCAGGTACGCACCATCACCAACCAGGTCGCAAACGCGGTCAGTTATGTATTTATGTTTGCGCTGGCCGCGGGTTTGGTGGTGCTTTATGCCGCCATTGCCAGCACCCAGGATGAACGGATTTTCGATGCGGCCATCATGCGCACGCTCGGTGCCAGCCGCAAACAAATGATCGTGGTGCAGCTGGCTGAATTTCTGGCGATTGGCCTGCTGTCGGGCCTGATCGCCTCAACCGGGGCGATGGCCTTGGCCAAGCTGCTGAGCGACAAAGTGCTGGAGGTGCCGTATGTGATCAACTGGTGGATTCCGCTGATCGGCATATTGGGCGGCGGGCTCGGTGTTGCCATCGCTGGTTTGCTGGGCACTCGGAAAGCGGTAGATTCGCCGCCGCTGGCAACGATTCGAGAGCTGACGTAGATGTTTGCTGGGTGATTAACGGCAGCCTAAAAATCTGCAATTTCCAGATAAAATACTAGCGCTGGCGAGGATCACCAAGCATTTTTGCGCCGAAACGCCCGTCCAGCCTAGAGTTTGATATGCTCAATCAGCCACTTCGCCGTATAGGATGCGCCCAGCACATCGCAGCCGAAGCGCGCTTTCATGCTGCGCTTTAAGCCTAATACCGCGTTATCTTTACTGATGAGCGCAGCAGCGCTTGCATGTGCGGCGAGTTGCAAAAACTTTTGATCATCGCGATCACGACAGCGCGGCACAATGCCTAACAGCGATGCGCGTTCCGGGGTGATTTTTACGAACGCATCGTATTGCGCCAGGGCCTGTTTTTGTGCATCAGCGACCAGTTTGAAAATGGGGTAAGCCAGCACCCGAACCAGTTCATCGCGGCACGCAGCGTTGCTCACAATCTGCACCTGTTGATGCGCAATCGCGGCCATTAATTCCGGCATGCCACCGTCTTCGAAGACCAGCCAATCCAGCACGATATTAGTATCGAGCACGATGATGGGGGCCGACACCTGTGATGCCAGCGTGGGCACTAAATAAATCTTTGCGTAAGTGGCATGCGCGGCATTTTAATTTGCGTTGTCCGCGTAGCGATACCAGACACTATTTTGGCGGAAGTGACAACGGAACAGGTGGAGGCACAGGCATTGGTAAAGGTGCAGGACTATCCTGCATGACCGTAACGCCTTTAACAAAATATTCAGTCTCGCCAAAACAAGAGCTGGGCAGCCCGATGTGTTGCTCGTATTGCACCGCCACCCGCTTGCCCATGACCTTATTGATCTGCTCGGCCGCTTGCTCATCCCGAATCGTGAACAGGAATTTTTCCGGCACCGAGCCCGGCAACGAAACCATCGCCATCTCACCTTCCCAGGTTTTGCACAGATAGCCTTTTTTAGAGAGCTTCTGGATCCAGCCTGCGCGCTCGCCGTAGGAATAACTCCAGCTCAGCATCACCCAGGTATAAAGCACCAACAGCAGCACCGCGCTCGCTAACAGTCCTGCCAGCCATCGTACGATTGCCAAGCCTTGCTGGTGCTGAATTGATTTCATAGGGGAGTCTTTCATTTGTCTGCCGATTCAAACTATCGAGTAAATGGAATGATGATGGCTAGGGCTATCAGCAAAACAATAAGTCCGAGAAGTATCCAGACGATGATTGATGTTTTATATTTGATGTGCGGTGTTGCGGCGATTACATCCTGATATTCAGGCGTGAAGAGGGTACGACTTTTCTTGCCCCATAAGAGATAGAGAATGTAGCCACTAATGATGGTACCGATTGGAAAGCCGAGCAAACCGATTACGCTGACAATCGTACCCGCGATCCGAGCCCACGGTTTCAATCGACGCAGACCGATTCCGCCTGCGATTTGCAAGATGCCAAACACGGTGGTGAGCAACACCATGCCGACCAAGGGGAAAAGCACTTCTGAACTAACAGCGCTATTTTTAGCGATAGTAGAAACAAAACTGATGATGCTGCCGCATACAAGCAGGAAGCCACCCAAAACATAGAGTGTGCCAACCGCTTTGACGGATGCTTCGGTCTTAAGATGCGTTTTACGGATGTCTTCGGCGTCGGTATTGGCTTCGATGTGTTCGATAGAGGCTAGGGGTGCTGCATAAGGATTGAGGCTCTCTGACATGGGGTTTATCGGCTCTTGTTTAGATTGAATCGATAGTAGCATTGGTTGAATAACGTCGCTATCAGGGATTATTTTAGGAATTATTTTTTGCCATGCACGACTGCGGCTGAATAAACTGTAAACATCATAGCGCTTGTCCTGCAGCCACGCCGGACGCCCAGGCCCACTGAAAATTAAATCCCCCTAAATGGCCGGTCACATCCACGACTTCGCCGATGAAATAGAGGCCTTTTACGGTGGTGGCTTCCATGGTTTTTGATGATAGTTTATGGGTGTCCACGCCGCCCAGCGTGACTTCGGCTTTGTTGTAGCCCAGCGTGCCTGAGGGTTTGACAGGCCAGTCTTCCAAGGCGCCAATCGCGGCCTCAAACGCTTTATCGGTGAATTGATTATTGGGTTTGATGAGCTGGTTTGCTTCGCTCCATTGCTGGGCCAGGCGTTTCGGAAATATTTCGGCAAGCACACTATTGAATTGCGCTTTGGCATTGCGTTGTTTGCGCAGCCACTGCGCTTGCTGAGGATTCGGCAGCAGATTGATATGAATCGGATGCTGCGCCAGGCCGTCTTGCCAGTAGGATGAAATCTGCAGAATTGCCGGGCCGGAAATGCCGCGATGGGTGAGCAGCACGGCTTCGCGAAAGCTGCCGCCATGGCAGGTGACTTCTGCATCCAGCGAGATACCGGAAAGATCGCCGTAGCGCGCCAATGTTTCTGGATCAAAACTGAGCGGCACCAAGGCTGGCTTCGGCGGCACAATATTCAAACCGAATTGTTCAGCGATTTTATAACCGAACGCGGTGGCGCCAATTTTTGGCACCGTCAGCCCGCCGGTTGCCATCACTAGGCTGGTTGAACTGACGATACCTTGCTCAGTGTGCACGCCATAATTTTTGCCTTCGCGGGTGATGCCGGTAACGCTGCAGGGCATCTTCCATTCAACATGGCCGCGGTCACATTCGATTTTGAGCATTTGAATAATCTCGGTCGCGCTGGTGTCGCAGAACAGTTGCCCGAGGGTTTTTTCGTGGTACTTAATGCCGTGCTTTTCGACCAGCTTGATAAAATCCTGCGGGGTATAGCGGGCGAGGGCGGAGCGGCAAAAGTGCGGATTTTGCGAAAGAAAATTTTCAGCTTTAGTGTGCAGGTTGGTGAAGTTGCAACGTCCACCACCGGAGATGCGGATCTTCTCGCCCAGCTTATGGTAATGATCGATGATTAATACCCGTTTGCCGCGCTGACCGGCCACGCCCGCGCACATCATGCCGGCAGCACCCGCACCGATGATGATGACGTCATAATGCATACTCAACGGGTTACCGCCAAGTGACGCGGGCAATCCAGCAGGTGATCATTGACCATGCCGGTAGCTTGCATGAATGCATAACAAATGGTGGAGCCGACAAAGCTGAAGCCGCGTTTTTTCAGGTCTTTACACATCGCGTCAGAGATCCCGGTTTTGGCGGGCGCTTCACTCATCAAACGCCATTTATTTTTAATCGGTTTGCCGCCAACAAAGCGCCAGATATAGGCGTCAAAGCTACCGAATTCTTTTTGTACAGCCATGAAGGCTTTGGCGTTTTTTATAGCGCTGGTAATTTTAAGGCGATTGCGAATAATGCCTGCATCCTGCATGAGTGATTCAATTTTTGCTACATTAAATCGGGCGACTTTGGCGACCTCAAAATACGCAAATGCTGTTCGGTAATTCTCTCGCTTCGCCAACACGGTTGACCATGAAAGGCCCGCCTGCGCGCCTTCGAGAATCAAAAATTCAAACAGCAGTCGGTCATCATGCAGCGGCACACCCCATTCCTCATCATGGTATTGAGCATCAAGCAGATTTTTGGTGGCCCAAGGGCAGCGTTCCAGTTTCATATTATTTTTACAGATTCAAAATTTGATCGAATTTGCATAGCCGGTGAGCTCCAGATAACCGCGGCCTACGCGTTGCTTGTTGCGCAGAATATCGACTGCGCCTTCCCAATAAATAACCCCGGTTGAGCGTGAGCTATCCAGCTCCTGATCGTTAAACCACGGTTTTATTTCAAATACCTCGTCACCTGCCTTAAGAGTGGTGCCGAGGGTCGCGCTGACCGGCCAGATGGCTCCGGTACGCGGCGATTTCCAGGTGGCGTTTGGTTGGAAAGCAATCGCTTCACGGCTGAGTTTGGAGAGGGTGCCATCGGCTAATACCCGGGTGCCACCGGCCCATAGAATAGCGCCTTTAACGTCGCGCATCTGAAACGCCATCAGCGCCCCGCCATCATCTAAATTAGCGCCCAGCCAATCCCAGCCGGTGGCATCGCTCGCCATGTATTCGCTTGACCATTCATGATCGAACCATGCCGTGCCGGTGACGGCTTCCGCACGGCCGTTGGTGCTGATCTGGCCTGAAACTTTTAATTGCGGCAGGCTCACATAATAGCTCGCCTGACGAGCATCCGGCCCTTTGCGGCTATAGCCTGCGTCGCCTTGCAGCAATGGTTGGCGGATAATCGCCATACTCAAATCAAGAGTGAAATCGCGCGCCGGAATATTGGCAATGATAGTGTCACCCACCATGTTCATCGTCCACTGATCCAGTTTGATATTCAGCTTATCGGTCTTGGCGGCATAGCCAAAACCGGCGCGGCCGGCACGCTCGTCGTGGCGCAATTTAGCCACCGCCGGGTCAGCCATAGCGGCATGCGCAAACAGGATTTGGGTGGGCGCGAATTGGCTTTTACTGTCCTCGCCAATGCCGCTACGCGAACGGAAAAAAGTGACCTGGAAACCAAGCGGCTTGCCGCTGGCGGTTTGCACCTGACCGGTGACATACCACCATTCGGTACGAAAAGCGGGATGGGCACCGTGATCGCGAGGAAAGATTAGAGTGGGGTTTGGCGTGGCAGTGGCAAACGCGGTGGTGGACGTGATGGCGGATGGGTTGGTGGGCGCAGCAGCAACAGTCGGCTCAGCATTCACACAGAAGGGAATACTAAACAGCATCAGGTACAACAAATATTCAGATATTTTTAAAAAAATATTCATCTTGATTAAGCGTCTTCTTTTACCGCCATCACGGCTTGTCGCGACATGGCGAAGCGGCCGCTGATGATGGCGGATAGGGCGGTCAAAGCAATCAGCGCCAACGATAAAATAATCAATACCAGCCACGGAATATGCAGCTCCATGCTCCAATGAAATGATTGTCGATTCACCACAAAAATCAGCACCAGCGCAATCGCGAACCCCAGGATGAGCCCAATCACCGCACCAATGCTGCCCAGTAAAGCGCCTTCGATGCTCAGTAATTTTCTGATTTCAGTGCGCGTCACCCCCAAGTGTCGCAACATACCGAACTCGCGCCGCCGCGACCATGCCTGCGCTGAAAAGGTTGCGCTAATGCCTGCCAGGCCAACCAGGATCGCGGCAATTTCGAGCGCATAAGTGATGGCAAAGCTTCGATCAAACGCGCGCAGCGATAGCTTCCGGATTTCGCGCGCATCAATCACATCCAGTCGATCGCCGCCGGGTAATAAACGAATCGAATTTATCACCTCGGCTTTATTTGCATCGGTTTGGTTTGCATGTGCTGTTAGCTTGATCGCGATATCGTTAATGCGGGTGTCGCCGGTCATCGCGATATAGGTGTCGCGATCCATCGTCATCGCGCCGTTGCTGCGTGCGTAGTCGCGCCACACCCCGCCAATAATGAGCTTGTGCGATACCCCTTCGATGGGCACCGTGATGATCTGACCCGCATCAAATCCATATAGGTCGACCATCGCTTCGGTAATCCAAATGGGCGTGAGGCCCGCGTTACTCACAAGCTTGGGGTCGGCCCGGCGCAGCATGGTGAGTGAAGCCAGCACATCCTCGCGCAGTGGCCGCACGATCAGCGTAACCGGCGGCGTATCGCTTTTAAGCAGGATACTGCGATAGCGTAAAAAATCTGCTTGCTCCACCCCGGAAAGTGCTTGAAGAGCCTCGCCAGTGCTAGGGTTTAGGGTGTTGGCTTCGCCTGAATTAACGCTCCCCGCCATGCGCACATAGACATCCGCTTTGAGCACGCCAGTGAGCCAATCCTCCAGTGAGGCGCGAAACGACACCACCATAATCAGCATCGCGATCATCAAACTAAAGCTGGCGACGATGCCGGTAATCGCGGCAGCGGCAGGGCCGGGCGATTTTTCAATATGGCGCGCAGCAAGCTGGCGCATCAGCGATGTTGAGGACGGCATGATAGCGAGCGCGCTAGCGCAAAGTTTGGGTGCCAGGGCAATCACGCCAAACAGCATGCTCGCAATCGATGCATAGGCCGCCCACGGGATTCCGCCGATGGCGGGCACTTCGAGCAAAGCAGCACTCAGCAATAATAGTCCGAGCCCAATCCAAAGCGGCGGTAGTGCTGCGCCGTTCTCGTCCCCGCCCCCGCCGCCGCTGGCATCGTCATTGCTTTTCAGTGCGCGGGCGGGTGCTTCATCGGCTGCCTGTCGTGCGGGTAACCAGGCCCCCACCACGCCCGCCGCCACCCCCAGCAACACAAAAAAAGCCACCACACCGATATGCCAATCAGCCTCAGGTGCGACCCCAGCAAAAAATCCACTGCCCAAATCCGCGCCGAATTTTTTAAGCGCAATGGTCGCAATTGCGAGGCCCAGTGCGCATCCTAGCGCACCGCCGATTGCGCCGAGTAGCGCGCCTTCGGCTAATAAGGCGCGCATCAATTCGTGACGGGTCACGCCTAGCGTGCGATACAGCGCGAACTGCGCGCGACGTCTCACCACTGACAAAGACTGGGTAGAAAACACCAGAAATCCACCGGTGAATAACGCCACCATGGACAGCACAGTCAGATTGATTCGATAGGCGCGCGATACGGCTGCACTTTGCTCGTCGGATTGCTGCGGTGTGATGAGCATTAGCCCTGGCGGCAAACGTGGTTGCAGGTCAGCGCGAAATTGATCGATATTGACGCCTGGCTGCAAGCGCAAATCAATACGCGATAAATAGCCAACCTGATTGAATAATGTTTGCGCCCCCGCGATGTCCATGACGGCTAATGGCTCTTTAAATTGCGGCAGCTCGATTGCGCCTGCCACGATCAATGTCTTCCGCTCAAGGCTAACCGACAACACCAGGCTTGAGGGTGGGGATGATGAGGAGGGCGCGGCGGCTGAAGTACTGGGCAGCAACGCGCGAGCCGCTCGATTCAAAAAAATCTGGTTGGGCTGAAGTACGGTGTAGCGATTATCGGCGGCGTTTTTATCAAACACCTCGCCGATAAATCCAGGTTGCAAACGTGCGGCCTGAAAAATATCAATGCCGATAAATTTGATCGCTTGTGGGTAGTTTTCAGGTGTGGCACTTAGTTCGAGCACCGGGCTGGCCACGGCAATGCGCTTATCGCTGAGCAGCGTGGCCAGGATACGTTCATCAAAACCACCGATGCTGGATCTGCCGCCGCGCAGCGCGAGATCGGCGTCACCGCTTAAGGTGCGCGAGGCTTGCTGCATCTCGCTGATCGCAGATTGATTGATCACATGCACCGCCAAGCCCAGCGCCACACCCAGCGCAATACCGGCCACACTCAAGGTAGTGCGACCGAGGTTAGCGCGAATCGAGGCGATAAAAAGCCGAGTCAGCATGCCAGCACTTTAGTTATTTGGAATGACGCGACTCAAACGTGGCACAAGTCCATGTTTGCTTAATTCCACCGCGCGATCAGCTGAGCGCGCGGCGATTTCGCTATGCGTCACCAGAATGGCCGTGGTGCCGTTGCGCTGAATCTCGGCGCGCAGCAGCGCCATAATTTGCGCGGCGGTGTAGGGATCGAGATTGCCGGTGGGCTCGTCAGCGAGCAGCAGCTGCGGGCGATGCGCCAATGCGCGCGCGATAGCGACGCGCTGCATTTCGCCGCCAGATAATTCGCGTGGCAGGGCTAGGGCTTTTTCGGTGAGGCCGACTGATGCCAGCATTGCTTGCACGCGGGTGTTGATTTCCGCAGCGGCCCAGTGGTTTAAGCGCAGCGGCAAGGCAATATTTTCAGACACATTCAAATAAGGCAAAAGATGAAACGCCTGAAACACGAAGCCAATTTTCTGGCGGCGGAAGAGTGTGGCTTGATCGTCGTTGTTTGCCCGCTTGCCGGTGCTAAATATTTGGCCTGCCAGGCTGATCTCACCGCTGGTGGCGGGTTCCAGGCCGGCGATGATATTGAGCAGGGTGGATTTTCCAGCGCCGGATTCACCCATCAGGGCGATATATTCGCCCGCACGGAGCGCGAAATCGAGGTTTTCAAAAATCGGCGGGGAGCGTAAATCAGCGC
>JAYWCO010000270.1:0-3224 GCA_043780475.1 Burkholderiales bacterium
CCATCGATTGCGCAATAGTCGCGGTATCCAAGGTGCGATGCTTGAACCCCATGGTGCCGGTCGCGACCCGGAAATCGCTGTAATCGAGTGTGCCCATCAGTGTGTCCTTATGCACCCGTAGCTCAGGCTCACCGTATTTTTTCGGGAACCCCCAAAGCTCACGCCCGCCCGCGATGGGCGGATGATCGTTGAGATACATGGACAGCACATAGCTGCCCGGGATGCCATCGAGTGTGACCGGAATGACCTGGCCCGATTCGCAATAATGTCCAAAGCCAGTGGAGTCGGGCATATTAATGAATTCATACTTCACCTCCGGCTCGGCTAACTTAAGCGGGGCAGGAATCAGTTTTTCAAGCAGTGCCGGATCGGATCGATAAGTGATGATCAGATACTCACGATCCACAAATCTATAAGGCCCAAGCGGATAAGCCGGGTTATCGAATGGCATGGCGAACGCACCTAGGCGTACTTCGTTTTCAGTCATGACGGCGTCCGGTTAAGAGGGGCTATTTTGCTGCTGCTTTAATTCATGTACTACCATGCCAATATGGGCGGGCGGTGCTTGTAGCCAGGTTTTGTGTGCCAGTGCTCTTTCAAGATCATCAAACCCCGCTTGCCACCGTGCTTCTAGGGTGGTGCTGGCGAAATCAATGTCCTTGTTTTGATCATCATGGGGCAGCGCTTTCATAATCAGCCTGACGATATTGATGGTGCTGCTGCAGCCCAGCGTGGTGAGCTGTTTCACCGCGACTGATTTGCGCTCATTGGCCGGTAGTCTGGCGGATAAAAGCTGAATAGCCCGGCGTAAATTTTGCATATGTTCATGGTCGGCAAGATGCTCGGCTGAGCGGCTCGCGTACTGAATATCTTTTTGTCGAGTAATAGCTTCGGCGATTGAGGCCGGCGCTTTCTCGGTGGGGTCCCATAGGTCAATCATGAAGCACAGGGTGTTACGGCGCTCGGCATCGTCGAGCACAATATCGATAGGTGTGTTGGAATAAATACCGCCGTCCCAATAGGTTGCGCCGTTGACTTCAACCGGCGGAAAACCCGGCGGCAGCGCGCCGCTCGCCATGATGTGTTTGGCCGTGATCTTGTCCACCGTGTTATCGAATTTTTTCAGCGCACCGGTGGCAACATTAACGGCCGAAATTGTGAGCCGAACGTGCTTGGCATTCAGGTATTTAAAATCCACTAACTCATTAAGCGTTGCCTCCAGCGGACTCGTATCGTAGAAGCTCGCTTGATTGATCGGGCCGCTCTGGTTAATGCTCCACATACTGTTGGCGCGCGGTTTAAAAAATCCTGGGACACCTTTTGATACCGTGTCCCAGATTTTAGTGGCCTCGCTCCAGGGCCTGAGCCAGTCCGGGGTGTTAAAAAACGGAAAAATCGCGGGCGTATCATGCGCCACACGTTGCCAGAATGCATGCAGTTTTTCGACGCGTGCTTCAGGCCGATTGCCCGCAATGATAGCGCCATTGATAGCGCCAATGGAGGTGCCCACCACCCAATCGATAGCGGTGTTGTGCTTGAGCAAGCCCTCATACGCGCCGCCTTGATAGGCGCCCAGCGCGCCGCCACCTTGCAGCACCAATACGGTTTGAGTTGGGGACATCGGTTTATGCTTTCAGGATTGAATCGACATGAATAATCGCATGATTTTTCTGACCATGCGTAGTGGACACACAGATTCGTGCAGATTTGTACAGATGTGGCGCTGTAAGAGTCGAGATAAATCAAAAATTAAACTCGCCTATTGGCGAGCTTCTTCAGTCAAAAATGTCTGAAGAAGTCCGTCAATACCAGGGTTTTATATTTTTATTCGCCTGCTTGGGTAGGCCCGCTTGCAGCCAGCGGTAGAGCCCGTAAGCGAGTATCGCACCCAGCGATTGCGCCGCGATAAAGCCCGGTGTATCAATGGGACGAATGCCGGCGAAGGTGTCCGTTAGCGACCGGGCCAGTGTAACTGCGGGGTTGGCAAACGAGGTTGAAGCGGTAAACCAGTAGGCCGCGGTAATGTAGCCCGCGACCATTTTGCTCCACTATTGCGGCATTCCGGTGCGCACATGCGGTGAGGCTTGTAATAACGGCAGCTCAAACATCGCATGCGCGGCCAGCACCCCGAGTAACGCACCGATGATTTGGCATGACCCATAGAGCGCTGCTTCACGCTTGGGCAGATGGCCTTCCAGGCATTCGATGAGGGTGACGAGTGGGTTATAGTGCGCACCGGAGATCGCGCCGAAAGTACTAATCAGCGCATACAGCGCCGCCCCCGTGACGATGGCGTTGGCCAGTAGTGCAATGGCCATATTGCCGCCCGCAAGACGCTCGCCCATGATGCCCGAACCGACGACAGTGGCGAGCAGGAGTGCGGTGCCCAGCGTCTCGGCTACCAGACGCTGGTGCAGGGTCGCGGTATTCATGGGGATGTTTCGGTGGCGATACGCCTCAGTTCATTTTCGAGCGACAGATGTGCGAGCTGATCATCGCGCAGATCGGCCAATAACTGTACGCGGCGGCGGATCGCCGCCAGTACCTCATCGAAGGCCCTACGCTTTTGCTCGTCGCTTCCTTCGATGGCTGAGGGGTCGGGAAAGCCCCAATGTGCAGTGGCGGGATGGCCTGGCCAAATCGGGCACACCTCACCCGCAGCGTTATCGCAGACGGTGATGATGATATCCATATGGGGCGCATCGATACGCGCGAATTCATCCCATGATTTACTGCGGATGGCTTCAACCGGGTAGCCCATCGCCTTCACCTTTTCCAGCGCAAAGGGATTGGGTTTGCCGCTGGGATAACTGCCCGCGCTGAACGCGTTGAACCGGCCATTACCGATCCTATTGAGTAGCGCCTCGGCCATCACCGAACGTGCGGAATTGTGGGTGCAGAGGAACAGCACATTAAAGATGCGTTTATCCATGGCGGTATGCCTTTTCGCTAGATTTTGGGGCCGCGGTAATAAGGGGGATGTCAATCGCGCCAGCGGGTTTTCCTAATGAGGGAGAACGCGGCGCACAATCACTGCCGCCGCAGCAATTTTCGGTCAAGTAATTAGCGAGGCCGTTCATGGTTGTAAAGTTCGCTGTGTAAATGATTGAACGACCGCTGGGGTTAGCCAGGGTCAAACCGGCATGCGTCAATTCCCTTAAATGAAATGACAGTGTGGCATTGGCGAGGTTGAGGGTTTCGGCAATAGCGCCTACCGGTAAGCC
>JAYWCO010000271.1:0-3562 GCA_043780475.1 Burkholderiales bacterium
GTAATCCTGATGGCAAGGATGCGGAGGATAAATTCAAAGAAGCAAAAGAAGCCTATGAGATGCTGTCAGACGCCGACAAACGCCGCGCATACGACTCATACGGCCATGCGGGCGTGAGCCAAAACGCAGGCGGTGGTGAGCAAGGCTTTGGCGGATTTTCGGAAGCGTTTGGCGATATCTTTTGTGATATTTTCAATGGCGGCCGAGGACGTGGCGGACAGCAGGTTTATCGCGGCGCAGATTTACGCTATAACCTCGAAATTACGCTCGAGCAAGCCGCGCGCGGCACGGAAACCAAGATTCGTATTCCGTCACTCGATGAGTGTAAAACCTGCAATGGCTCAGGTGCAAAGCCCGGCACCAAAGCAAAAACCTGCCATACCTGTGGCGGCGTCGGCCAGGTTCGAATGCAGCAAGGCTTTTTTTCGGTACAGCAGACCTGCCCCACCTGCCATGGCACAGGTAAATTTATTCCGGAGCCGTGCAGTGCCTGTAGCGGCGTTGGACGCATCAAAAATCACAAAACGCTATCCGTTAAAATCCCGTCCGGAGTTGATGATGGTGATCGCATTCGCTTGGCAGGCGAAGGCGAGGCAGGCGTGAACGGTGGCCCGCCCGGTGATTTATATGTCGTTGTGCAACTAAAAGAACACGGGGTTTTCCAGCGCCAGGGTGCCGATTTACACTGCGAAATGCCGATTAGCTTTAGTATTGCGGCCTTGGGTGGCGAAATCAGTATTCCAACACTGGATGGTGAAGCCAAAATAAAAATCCCTGCAGAGACCCAGAGCGGTCAGGTGTTCCGTTTACGCGGCAAAGGCATCAAACCGGTGCGTCAAAGCACCCCGGGTGACTTGATGTGCCATGTGGTGGTCGAAACCCCGGTGCGGCTCACCGACCGCCAAAAAGAGCTTTTACGCGAACTGGAAGAAATCAATAAAGCTGATGGCGATAAGCACAATCCTCGTGCCAAAGGATTTATGGATAAGGTCAAGGCGTTCTTTGCAGGCTAGCCGCGGCGTCTTACCCTGCTGTGCGGCCCACCTTAAAAAGTCAATAATTTCATTACCGGTTCGATAAAGTTAGAAGGCAGTTAGAATGCGCATGAACTATAAAAAAGCAGTTGTAGATGAATACTTGATTTTTTGGCATTTATCATCGGCTGTGAGCAATAAGCATCAACACTGAATTAACCAGCACAGGGAACCACTCATGTCGCCAACTATTTCTGCCTGCGGTACTAATGTCTACAAGCCCAACACGTATCAACGTGTTGCCCAATTCGCGCTACTGCACGCCGCACCAATCGTTTTTATTGCTGCTGCACTAACGCTACTGACCAACTCAAGCCTTGCGCGCGCAGAAGGTGTCACGGTTGACACCATCACGATAGGCCAATCTGCGCCACTAACGGGGCCAGCAGCCGAGTTGGGTAAAGAAATGAAAGCAGGTGCAGAAGCTTATTTTGAAAGTATCAATCAAGCTGGCGGTATTGGCGGGCGCAAACTTAAGCTGATTACGCTCGACGACGCGGGTGATCCTGAAAAAACCAAGGCCAATACCCAAAAACTGATCAACGAGGAAAATGTGCTGGCGCTATTTGGTTATGTTGGCGCCCACACAATTAACCCGATCATGCCCGTTTTAGAAAAAAGCAAAGTACCTTTGATCGGCCCTGTGAGTGGCGATCAAAATCTGCGTGATTCCGTTAACCGCTATATTTTCACTACGCGCGCGGGTTACAACGAAGAAGCTGACCGACTCATTGCCCAATTAGCCGGTCGCAAGTTGACCAAGATTGCCTTGTTTTATACAAACGATGCAAATGGTCGCGCCGGTCTGGCCGCAGTGGACCGTGCCATGCGCGAGCGCAAGCTCAATATTGTTATTTTTGGCACCGTAAATCGTAACGCCGTCAATGTTGAGTCAGCCGCACAAACGATCGCCAAATCAGGCGCCCAGGCCGTTGTTGTCGTAACCGCAGCTAACAGCGCGGCAGCATTCGTTAAAGAAATACGAAAGCTGGGCTCTGCTGCACAAATCTCGGTGTTTAGCACTGTAGGTGCGAAAACGCTGGTTACTTTATTGGGTGAAGATAGCCGGGGGGTTGAAATCTCCCAGGTAGTTCCATTGCCTTTTTCTGAGGCTGAGCCATTGGGACGCGAATATTTAAAACGGCTCGGTGGCAAAGAAAATGCGAGCTTCTCGTCTTTCGAAGGCTATATCGCCGCGCGCGTGCTGGTTGAAGGCATCAAGCGTTCCGGCAAAGTGCTAACGCGTGAAACGCTGGTAGACGGTCTGGAAAAAATTGGCACACTGGATCTGGGCGGATTTCGCATTAACTACAGCCCGATTAGTCACACCGGTTCAACCATGGTAGAACTGACCGTCGTTGGTGCAGGCGGCGCATTCAGGCGCTAAGCGAGCATTTAGTTTACAAAGCATTAACAAAAGGCACTAAAATAGAGGCTTCAAGTTCGCGTGGAGCCGCCCATGAAACCTAATTTTAGGCCTTGTATTAAACGCAACCGCAGCAATGATTTAGCTGCTTTGCCCCACATCATTTTTGAGATGATGACGGTGGCGACAGCACTGATCATAACCTCCAGTATTTTTGTCAGTACCGTACACGCGCAAGGCGTCACGGCAGACACCATTACTATTGGCCAATCTGCAGCACTGTCCGGGCCTGCTGCCGAGCTGGGACGAGAAATGAAAATCGGTGCGGAGGCATATTTTAATTACATCAATCAAAATGGCGGCGTGAATGGACGCAAGATCAAGCTGATTTCAATTGATGATGGTTATGAGCCTGAACGCGCTAAAGCCAACACCATTAAGCTTATTACCGAAGATAAAGTACTCGCACTATTTGGGTATGTGGGTACACCAACCTCGAACGCATCGCTGCCGATCTTTACCGAAGCAAAAGTGCCCTTCATCGGCGCGTTCACCGGCGCGCAGAGCCTGCGTGATCCTCTTAATCGCTACATTTTCAATGTGCGCGCCAGCTACTTTGATGAAACCGAAGAAATTGTGGGACATCTGGTTCAGCAAGGCGTGAAACAAATTGCCGTGTTTTATCAAAATGATGCCTACGGCAAAGCCGGTCTTGCGGGCATGGAGCGCGCGATGAAAAAACGCAATATGGAGATTACCGCTACCGCCACGGTAGAGCGAAATTCACTTGATGTAGCTTCCGCCGTAAAAACATTGAGCAAAAACAATCCCGCAGCGGTGGTGATGATTAGCGCCTACAAAAGCTGCGGGGCGTTTATCAAGGAAATGAAAAAGGCCAATTCTTTTCCACAGTTCTGGAATGTCAGCTTCGTAGGCTCCAAAGCGCTTGCCAACGAGCTGGGCGATGACGGGCGTGGGGTGCAGATTTCACAGGTGGTACCGTTCCCATGGGAAAATGGCGTGCCGGTGGTACGGGACTATCAGAAAAAAATGGGCGGTGACGAAAATGCCTCCTTCACCTCATTAGAGGGCTATATAGCCGCGCAGGTACTCGTTGAAGGCTTAAAAAGGGCTGGTAAAAATTTATCGCGGGAATCGCTGC
>JAYWCO010000272.1:0-5757 GCA_043780475.1 Burkholderiales bacterium
TCCAGATTGATATCGGGCTGGAATACTGAGCCAATCCAATTGCGCTGGGTGGAGCGCAGGGTCTTGGTGTCCTGGTAGTCCAGCACGCCAAAAATATTAAAGCGGTCTTTATTCAAGTCACCAAAACCGGCCGATACGGTGTAAATGTTTTTGTCTGCGCCGCCATGTTGGGGGTCGCTGACATACGCCGATAAATCAACACCGGTGTAATCGCGGCGGGTAATGAAGTTAATCACGCCACCGATAGCATCGGTTCCATAGATAGCTGAGGCGCCATCTTTCAGCACTTCTACGCGCTCGATCGCTGCCGACGGAATGGCGTTCAAATCAACACCGCTGTTGCCGCCGGGTGAAGCAAAATTGGCCATGCGACGACCATTCAACAAAATCAGGGTTGACGACACGCCGATACCGCGTAAATTAGCGCCGTTAAAACCGCGCTGTCCAGGAATATCGCTAAAGCTTGCGCCATCGGTCAACGCAGCGGCGCTGGCGGAAATTTTGGTGAGAATTTCGGCCGCAGTGGTGGAGCCACCGCGTTCGATATCGTCACGTGTGATCACCTGTACGGGGAGCGCTGCTTCGCCTTCAATGCGTTTGATTGATGAACCGGTGACCTCAATTTTTTCAACTTTTTGCGTGGGCACCGCAGCAGGTTCTGCTGATCCCGGTGACTGCGCCCATGCGGCTGTTGCCAGCACGCTAGATGCCGTGGTTAGTGCAATCGCAACGGCCCGTGCGGATACCGACACAGCGGGCAAAAATGTGCACGACATAGTGGCTTTAGAAGAACGATTTCGCGTGGCTGATTTCATACTCGATACACTCCATGAAAGTTCAAACAGCATTCGGTAAATTCCGAAAGATGCGGTTGGCTTTTTAATCACGCGAATTGATTTAAGGTTATTGAAAATACGCATTCGTGTAAAACATACGCGTGACGGTTCAATGACGAATGGAGTGTAAGGGCGAAGCCACACAATAAATACAGCCAAAACCGCAACCGTCGCAAAAGTACAACTTGTGGTCGCAAAGTTGAAAGCGCCTTGCTGTATTTATAAAAAAAATTAAAAATCAGAAGTTTGAAGCGCATCTATAGCAGCCAAGTCCCTGCAAGCGCACCAAGATTGTCAGAATGCGACAGGTTGTTATGTTTTCATTACAGCGACAACTTTAAGCGCTCTATCCTGTGTCAATATTCAAACCTGAGATGTTTTGAGCTTTGTGCTTGGTATTGTTTAAGTACCTTGTGCGCGAAAGTGGCATAAATTTTTAACGGCCGGTTTGAATACTCCTGAACTCTGATGAGATTGATAAAAAGTATGCGTATTTTTTTCCGACCCTGTGTGGCGCTCTGTTTGGTGTTGCTGCAAGCATTGGCCTGGGGGCAAGCAGGATCAAGCCTGGGCGCAAGCAACCCAACTGGGCGCGCTATTGCGGTGTCTGGTATTGTTATTCCCGGTATTGCGGTCCCTATAGGCGGCGCACTGAAATACGACAATCATGAAGTCTGGCGACGTTTGGTGGAGTTGGCAGGCGGGAAGGATGCCCGATTTGCGGTATTCGCCACCGCTTCAGACGATCCTGAAAAATCAGCAGGGCTGATTATTGCAGCGCTGAATAAGCAGGGCGCTATTGCCGAGCACATCCCGATTGCACCAAAACTGACCACCACCGATGTTCGGCAAGCCGTGCGTGATCCGGCCTTGGTAGCGAAAGTAAAAGCTAGCCGCGGGATTTATTTTGCGGGTGGTGCGCAGGAGCGAATTACCGATGCTTTGTACGAGTCGGATGGCAAACCAACGCCCATCCTGACTGCGATTTGGGACGTATTTAACCAAGGCGGCGTGGTGGCGGGAACCAGTGCCGGCGCAGCTATCATGAGCACCACCATGTTTCGTGATCCGCCTGAGGTGCTGGCTATTCTGAAAGCAGGTCGTAATGGCCTGCGCGAAGGGGCCGATATTGATCGTGGTCTGGCGTTTGTAGGTCCGGAGGTGTTTGTCGATCAGCATTTTTTAAAACGGGGCCGGATTGGTCGCATGCTACCGTTGATGGTGCAAAAAGGTTATAAATTAGGGGTCGGAGTTGATGAAAATTCAGCCGTTGTTTTTCAGGGTGATGAAATTGAAGTGATCAATGCAAATGGCTCGAAAGGCGCGCTGGTGGCAGATCTTGAGGCATCGACTACCGATAAAACCGTGTCAGAATTTAATCTGAAGAATGCCCGGCTGACCTATCTGGATCGCGGTGATCGCTTCAACCTTAAAACCCGCGTGGTGACGCCTTCCCCACAAAAATTAAGCGGGCGAAAAGTGGATGCCGTGGCCAAAAATTTTTCACCGTTTTTTGCCAGCGAAGCTTTCTATCTGGATATAGTGGGCGATACGGTTATCGTCAATGCTATGTCGCATTTAATTGACAGTAAACAGTCAACGCTGACGGGTCTGGCGTTCAATCCGTTGTCAGCTAAAGATGTGGTTAATGCGGCCAGCGCGCGCGGCAAAGACCCATCAGCAGAATTGGGCTTTGAATTCAAGCTGCGAAAAGAGCGCGATAGTCTGGGGTATTTCACTGGCGATTTTGGCGGTGAGGATTACACTGTAATTAATATCTATCTCGATATTACGCCGGTCACCATGGCGCAGCCTTTATATAAAAGGCATTAAACAGTATTCCGCCACGGCTCTGTAGTCCACCACCAATAACTTGCCATTTTCTGAAGGATTCAACATGAAAAATCTATACAGGGTTATTTTTCTTATAGTCGTCTCATATTCGTTGTTCGCAGCCAGCATCGTGTCGGCTCAGACTGAAGCGAAGAAAATTCGCATCGGGGTTGAAGGTGCTTATCCGCCGTTCAGCTATATGGGTGCTGATGGCAAATTGATGGGCTTTGATATTGATATCGCCAACGCGCTATGTAAGGAAATGAAAGCCGACTGTGCGCTCGTACAGCAGGATTTTGACGGCATGATTCCGGGCTTGCTCTCTCGCAAGATTGATGCCGTTATTGCCTCGATGTCGATCACTGAGGAGCGCAAACGCTCGGTTGAGTTCAGCGACAAGTACTACCAGACGCCGGGCCGCTTTGTGGCTAAAGCCGGTAATGCCTTGGCCGTGACGGCAGAGGGCCTGGCAGGCAAACGCATCGGGGTGCAGCGCACCACCATCCATGATCGATTCGCCACAGCAACATTTACGAAATCGGAAATTGTGCGTTACACCAAACAGGATGAGGTTTTTTTGGATCTCACTGCAGGGCGCCTGGATGGAGCTGTGGTCGATTCAGTCGCTGCCGCGCAGGGTTTCCTGAAAACACCGGGCGGTAAAGGCTATGCGTTTTCAGGCCCTTCATTTAACGATCCCAAGTTTTTCGGCGTAGGTGCGGGTATCGCAGTGCGCAAAGCCGACACCGAGCTGCGCGATCAATTGAATGCGGCGATTAAAGGTATTCGCGCTAACGGGGTCTACAAAAAAATCCAGAATAAATATTTTGAATTCGATGTTTATGCCGAAGCTGGGCCCGTTGTAGTTGCTACACCTGCAACGCCCGCCACCGCTGCTTTGCCTGCTGCGCCCATGAAGAAAAAATAGCCATTTTATGGTTGTCGTTCACCTCAATATTTATAGATCACTCATGACTATTCTCCCGGTTGCCGCGCATGCTGCATGATTTTCTGCCGAACATTCTCAGCGGATTGGTCATTACGCTGACCGTCGGCGTTGCTTCTCTGATAATTGCGTTGGTGCTGGGGTTAACGGGTGCTGCGGCCAAGCTGTCCAAATCACGTTGGCTCGTGCGTGTCGCTACCTTATACACCACGATCATTCGCGGGGTGCCTGATCTGGTCTTGATGCTGCTGATTTTTTATGGCGGCCAAACCCTGCTCAATGAGTGGGCGCCTAAATTAGGCTTCGCTGATACGATCAATATCAATCCTTTCATGGCGGGTGTGATGACCATCGGGTTTATATTTGGCGCCTACCTCACGGAGACTTTTCGCGGCGCCATCATGGCTATTCCGGTCGGGCAGCGAGAAGCGGGCATGGCGTACGGCATGTCGAAGGTGCAGGTTTTTATGCGCATCACACTGCCGCAATTGGTGCGTTTCGCCTTGCCGGGTTTCCAGAATAATTGGCTGGTGTTGGTGAAATCCACTGCGCTCGTATCAGTGATTGGGCTGGACGACATGATGTTCCGGGCGGGCCTGGCGGCAGGGGCGACGCGCGAGCCGTTTGTTTTTTATACGGCCGCCGCCATCCTGTATCTGGCGATTACGACGGTTTCCATTTTGCTGCTGCAGATGCTGGGCAAGCGCTATTCAATCGGTGTCAAAGTGGCGCAGTTATGAGGCGATTACAAATTGAAAATCTTCATTATTTTTCTGGCGGCATGAAATGAGCAACGCGAAAGCAGCAACATGAATTTTGAGGCCATCAATGAGAGTTTGCCCCTGTATTTCAGCGGCACCTTGACGACTCTAAAATTGCTGGTGGTTTCGCTGGTAGCAGGTCTCGCCATCGCCTTGCCGTTGGGGGTGATGCGTGCGTCACCCAAGGGGTGGCTGTCTGGTCCCGTGTGGGGCTTTACCTATGTTATTCGAGGCACGCCGATGCTGGTGCAGCTTTTCCTGATTTACTATGGCTTCGCCCAGTTTGAGTGGATGCGGGAAAGCGCTTTCTGGATATGGTTCAAGTCCGCATGGTTCTGCGCGATGCTGGCATTCACCGTGAACACCTGCGCGTACACCACCGAAATTATCGCTGGCGCGATCAAGGCCACTAACGCCGGCGAGCTTGAGGCGGCCCGTAGCATGGGCATGTCCCGCAGCACGGTGTTGCGGCGTATTTTGCTGCCCTCAGCGCTCCGCCGTGCCTTACCGGCGTATAGCAACGAAGCGATCATGATGTTGCACGGCACCTCGCTGGCAAGCGTGGTGACGTTGATCGATTTGACCGGGGCCGCGCGCGAAATGAATTCACGATTTTATCTACCGTTTGAAGCATTTTTGACGGCGGGCGCCTTTTATCTGGTGCTCACCTTCATCCTGGTGGGCGCATTTCGGGCGGCCGAAAATCGTTGGCTGGTCCACCTCAAGCCGCGCTCATAAAACGACGATAGAGCGATATCAAAAATAACTTTAACAATACGCCTTTGCAATCAAAACTAACGCTAAACGATCACTATGCAAACCAAACAACATCCTCTCGTCGTGACCTCATTAGGCACGGAGCGCAATATAGTCAGCTTTCATTACGGCATGGCTGGCTCGGATTCATCTTCAAATTCACATGCGGGCGAAAAAATTTATATTCAGGCCTCGCTGCACGCGGATGAATTACCCGGCATGCTGGTTGCGCACCATTTGCGCAGCCGTTTGGCTGCATTGGAAAAGGCGGGCGCCATCACGGGCGAAATTATCATCGTGCCGGTGGCCAATCCTGTTGGTCTTTCCCAAATGATGTTGCGCAGCCATCTCGGGCGTTTTGAAGCGGCTACGGGTGAAAATTTTAATCGTCATTACCCTGCGCTGATTGGCCCGGTTGCCGCGCGTGTGGCTGGCAAATTGGGCCTCGATGCGAAAAAAAATGTCAGCCTGATTCGCCAAGCCATGCACGATACTTTGCGTACCGATTCGCCCGACGGCGCGGATGGTGCCGAGGCGACTGAGGTGACCAGCATGCGCAAGGTATTGATGTCGCTGGCCTGTGATGCGGATGTGGTGCTTGATTTGCATTGCGATGCCGCAGCCG
>JAYWCO010000273.1:0-3391 GCA_043780475.1 Burkholderiales bacterium
CGGCAACAGCAGAGTCTGCTGCCGATACTTATGGCCCGGTCAAGCGCGGCGATACCTTAAATAAAATCGCATCCGGTTTAAAGCCGGATGGGATTTCTCTTGAGCAAATGCTGGTTGCGTTGTATCGCGAAAACAAAGCAGCGTTCATCAACAACAATATGAACCAGTTAAAAACCGGTCAGATTTTGCGTGTACCGTCTGCTGCGGATGTGGGCAAAATTGCCAAACGGGAAGCGCAAAGCGAAATTCAGGTGCAAGTAGCTGACTGGAAAGGTTACCGCGAACAAGTTGCCGGTGCCGTTGCCACCAGCGCAGGCAAGGCTGCCAGCAATGAGGCCACGGGCAAAATTGCCGTCGCCAAGCCCGCCTCACCAACCCCAGCCGCCCCGGGCACAGACCAGTTGAAAATAGCCAAGACAGAAGTGATCGGCGGCAAAGCCGGTAGTGCTAATGCAGGAGGTGCTGCAGGTGGTAAAAACGCGGCACAAGACCAGTTGAACGCGATGAAAGAAGATGCCATCGCCAAAGACAATAAAATTAAAGAAGCCAATTCGCGTGTTGCTGATCTCGAGAAGCAGATCGCGGACATGCGCAAGCTGATTGAATTAAAAGGCATAGCGGTACCCGCGAAGCCGGAAATTGCCAAAGTGGCGCCGCCGGTTGATACCAAAGTGACACAAGTAGTACCGCCGATACCAGCAGTTCCGGCGCCTGTAGTGGCCGCCGCCGCCGTGGTGGCGCCGGCGGTTAAACCAGCCGATGCCGCTAAGGCAGCAGACGCGACCAAACCGGCCAATGCACCCAAAGATGCTGAGGCACCTAAGGTCATAACGCCGGCAGCGGCGCCGGTCGTGTCACCCGCTGTGCCGGCAGCCGTAACGCCCGGTGCACCTGCAGTACCAGCCAAAGCCCCGGTCAAAACTACGCCGCCGCCCGCAGCTGAACCTGGCTTCATTGAAGAAAATGCTGTTGCTCTCGGTGCCGGCATCTTTGCTCTGGTGGCGGCTGGTGTACTTCTGGCGTTTATGTCACGCCGCCGTAAAAAGAGTGGTGGCGGAAATACCAGCCAGCTCGCGAATACCTCTTCAATCATGCCGAGCGACTTGAAGCCCAACTCCAGCCTGGGTAATCGCGGCGGTGGTTTGGTTGATACGGGCAATAGTTCGTTCCTGACTGACTTTGATAAAACCGGTCCGGGCAGTATGGATACCGATGAGGTCGATCCGGTTGCCGAAGCTGAGGTTTATATTGCTTACGGTCGCGATGCGCAGGCTGAGGAAATTCTTAAAGAAGCCATGACGCGCGATAAAAGCCGTCATGAAATTGCCTTCAAGCTGCTGGAAATTTATCACACGCGCAAGAGCATACAAGCGTTCGAAACAGTTGCGCGTGAATTGAAAGAGACTGCAGGTGTTGATCATCCCCTATGGGCAAAGGCAGCCGCCATGGGTGCTTCCATCGATCCCGGCAACAGTCTTTATCGTGGAGTCGGCCAGGCTTATGCCGCCACGGGCGCATTTGTGACCGGTGGCGCAGCGATGGTGGCGGACGCTGAAATGGCAGGCGGCGATAAATCTGTGACGCCGCCTGATCTGGATTTTGATTTAGGCTTTACTGATCAAGCGGCAGCCGATGTTCCCCTGGATATTGCGGCAACGCGTACAGGAGAACAAGCGGCCAGCGTCATGGATTTCGATCTTGATCTGAATACGCCAACCAACGCGGGGCAGCCGAGCGAGAAACCTGCAGCGCTTGATTTTGATCTGGAGTTTGATACAGCACCGGTGGCGGGTACGGCTGCACCGTTAGCCACTGCTGTTAAACCGACTACTGTTGAATCATCCGCGTTTGATTTTGACTTGTCCGCATTATCGCTGGATGAGCCTGTTCACGCGGCCGTACTCCAGGAACAGTTCAGCAGCACGATTGTTACCGCCACCACTACAACGGTGACTGCTGTCAGCACCTCAGCCACCTCAGCCATCAGTGGTTTAAGTTTGAGCGATTTAAGCCTTGATTTAGAGGGCCCTGATGCATCAGGTAGCGTCATGAGTGCTAGTTCAGGTGGTGCCAATGCAGTAGCGACCAAACTGGAATTAGCGAAAGCATATATCGAGATTGGTGATAGCGAAGGCGCAAAGGATATTCTAGGTGAAGTGGCACGCGAAGGTAATGCGGCGCAGCAGGAGGAAGTAAAGAAAATTTTGGCAGGGCTCTAAAACACTTCGCAACACAATTCGATGGTCATCATTTAGGGCGCGGCAACTCCGCGCCCTTTTCTTTTTGGCTGATTTTTAAAGCATGGCTTTAGAGTTGTCCCTTAAAACTGGCCTCCAGGCTTAACTTTTTCTGCATTCAAGCCGAACATGTCCCCTACCCGCATTGCGCTCGGAATCGAATATAACGGTAGCCCCTTTTGTGGTTGGCAATCCCAGCCCTCAGGCTGTGCGGTGCAGGATCATCTGGAGCGTGCTATCGAGCGCTTTCTGGGCGACGCCGTTTCAGTGGTGTGTGCGGGGCGCACCGATACGGGTGTGCACGGACTCGCACAGGTGGTGCATCTTGATACCGATATTGAGCGTGATGAACGTTCCTGGGTGCGTGGCACCAACGCACATTTGCCGCCGAGCATCCGGGTGCTGTGGGCAAAAAAAGTCGCCGATGATTTTCACGCACGTTTTTCAGCGCGCTCTCGCACCTATCATTATTTATTATTGAACGACCCGACTGCCAGCGCCGTGATGACGGGTTTGGCGGGCTGGTTTCATGCACCGCTGGCGCTTGAGCTCATGCAGGAAGCCGCGTTGTCACTGGTGGGTGAGCACGACTTTTCGGCGTTTCGTGCCGCAGGCTGCCAGGCGAAATCGCCGGTTAAAACGCTATATGAGGTTAGCGTGCTGGTGGCAACAGCGGCAATACCTGCACCAGCATCAACGCCAGCAACCGGTATGCCCTCATTGATTAAATTCAGTTTTAGAGGCAACGCATTTTTGCACCATATGGTGCGCAATATCGTCGGCAGCCTTATTTATGTAGGCGCTGCGCGACAATCGCTTGAAGAATTTAAAACCATATTTGCCAGCCGTGATCGTACCCTTGCTGCTCCGACCTTTACGCCGGATGGTTTATATCTGGCGGCGATCGAGTACGATGCTTTATTCGCTTTGCCTATCGCCTCAGGCCGCGTACCCTTTTTTACTTGATCCCGGTTTAGTTATGCACAGAACTCGTATTAAAATTTGCGGTATTCGCCGGATTGAAGACGCCTTAGCCGCTGCTCATAGCGGTGCGGATGCGATTGGCTTGATTTTCTATCCGGCTTCTTCGCGAGCGGTCACCTTGGCTGAGGCGGTGGCGATTAAGGCTGCATTGCCGCCGTTTATTTCAAGCG
>JAYWCO010000274.1:0-2253 GCA_043780475.1 Burkholderiales bacterium
CGAGAATCGACATCGCCTCTCGGGGGCGCATCGTGAAGTACGCCGCGCGGAACAGCATGAAACAGGCAACTGCGAGAAACAGCCTCGCTAATACTGTACGGCCCAGCGCGCATGCTGGCCTGCCCCATAGATAAGACAACGAGCAGCGAAAAATAAATAAAACGCCCATGCAACCGAAGCGACCAATACACGACCTGCGGAGTTAGGCGCAATCGTGGCAAACCAGAAAATACTCAAGGTAGCGGCCAACACCGGCATAAAAATCCAGAATGTGTCAGCGTGGCAATCGAAGCGTCAAACGGCTCGCCAATAAAGACTAATGGCCAAAAGTAGACATGCGTTTCCGAGCGTTGACAGCGCCCCTACCGAATAACTATCCTGCGCTGCCAGTAATATGCTGCCCCCAGCAGTCAACAAGATACCTATGCCCCAATCCGTAGCGCTAGGCCGGACACCTGCCGGCAGACCGCGGTGCATCAGGCCGAGCCCGCCACCGTTGAGCAGCATCATGAGGGTTGCAATGATGTGCGTTGTACGTTTATCCATACGGATAAATACAGCCAGATTGGGTTATCAGGGCGGTTACGAACGCCCGGTTTTCAGCGCCGGATTTTTAGAGCACAATTCTGGCTGACGATGGCGGCACAGTCATTTCTGCGGCCTAAGCGCGCCCGTAAACATCCTGAAATCTGACGATATCGTCCTCCCCTAAATAATCGCCGCTTTGCACTTCGATCATGACCAGATCGATCAGGCCAGGATTCACCAGACGGTGCTTGTGTCCCGCGGGGATATAGGTCGATTCATTCGAGCGCAGGAACAGCTCATTCTCCCCATTCACCACTGTTGCTGCGCCGCTCACCACGATCCAGTGTTCACTGCGGTGATGATGCATTTGCAACGATAATGACGCGCCCGGCTTGACTTCGATGCGTTTTATTTTAAAGCCATCGCCTTCTTCAATAATCGCATAGGTGCCCCATGGACGATGCACCGTGCGATGAATTTTATGCGCTGCGTGCCCGTCAGTTTTGAGCTTGGCATAAATTTGTTTGACATCTTGCGCCCGGTCGCGATGCGCGACCAGAATGGCGTCTGGCGTATCGATAATCAGCAGATCATTGATGCCCACTGCGCCAACCACTCGCTGATCGCTGCGAATATAGCAATTGTGGCTATCGTGAAGCACTGCCTCGCCTGCAATACGATTACCGTTTGTGTCCGCCTCGGTCAGATCACCGAGCGCATTCCATGAACCTATATCACTCCAGCCAATTTCACACGGCACCACGGCGGCCAACGTGGTTTTTTCCATGACCGCATAATCAATCGAAATATCCGGCGCGGTTACAAAGGTGTCGGCATCCAGTTCCAGTTGAAACAGCCCAGGGCCTTCCACCGGGGTTGATTTCTGCATGCATAGTTGCAACGCGTTCAGGATATCCGGACACACCCTGCCCATTTCACGGATCATGGTGCCCGCCGTAAAACAGAACATGCCGGAATTCCAGAGAAAATTTCCGGATGCCACATATTCTTTGGCGTTTGCCAAATCCGGCTTTTCAACAAAACGAACCACCTCGTTTCCATCAGCCTCGATATAGCCATAACCCGTTTCGGGCGCGTCAGGCCGGATGCCAAAGGTCACGATTTTTCCGGCAGCGGCGAGCGCCGTGGCTCGCGCAACCGCATCGGCAAACGCGGCTTGATCGGCGATCAGATGATCAGCCGCTAACACCAACAGGATCGCATCGTCGCCATGCGCCGCAGCGGTACGGATCGCAGCGGCGGCCACCGCAGGCGCAGTATTACGGCCAAATGGTTCCAGCAAAAATGAACATGCAAGTTTGCCCTTATTGACCGCGCGGTAATGATCTTGCGTCAGGAAAAGTAGCTCACGGTTGGTGACGGTGATGACCTCAACCACATTCGCCAAACCGGCGCCACGAATGAACGCCTTTTGCAACAGGCTCTGACCATCGGCAAGTTTGATAAATGGTTTGGGATGCAATTCGCGTGAAACCGGCCAAAGTCTTGAGCCTGCACCACCGCAGAGGATTACCGGGATAAGTTTCATTTTTTGTCTGGATTCAAGGCTAATCAGGAAACTGCATTTTAAAAACTGACATACGCATTGATGCGGCGATACGCGCTATCAGACGACTTGAGTTACATTCAGAGACCGTATTTTATTATCGATCAAATCGGTTTGATAAATGTTGCGATCAGCATACCAGAAGAACTTTTTATCGC
>JAYWCO010000275.1:0-2499 GCA_043780475.1 Burkholderiales bacterium
TACATCGGCAAAACGTCCCGCAATAGCGGCAGCAGCCGCCATTTCTGGGCTAAGCAGGTGCGTGCGTCCGCCCGCGCCCTGCCGTCCTTCAAAATTTCGGTTTGAGGTTGATGCACAACGTTCGCCCGGCGACAGCCGATCATCATTCATGCCCAAACACATTGAGCAACCCGGCTCACGCCATTCAAAGCCTGCCGCCAAAAATATTTTATCCAGCCCTTCTGATTCAGCCTGACGCTTTACCAAACCCGAACCTGGAACTACCATTGCCAGCTTCACGTTGGCGGCAATATGACGCCCCTTCAGCACCCCGGCCGCTGCGCGTAAATCCTCAATTCGTGAATTGGTGCAGCTGCCGATAAACACCTTATCAATTTTAATTTGCGCCATCGGGGTACCCGGATTCAAACCCATGTATTGCAATGCGCGCTCCATTGCTTCACGCTTGACGGGATCAGCTTCTTTATTAGGCTCCGGCACATTGCCATCGATGCTCACCACCATTTCAGGCGACGTACCCCACGTTACCTGCGGCTTGATGGCCTGCGCATCCAGCTCAACCACGCGATCAAACACCGCACCATCATCGCTGGTTAAGGTACGCCAATAGCGTGCGGCCAAGTCAAACATATTACCCTGCGGCGCATGCGGACGACCACGCAAATAGGCAATGGTTTTTTCATCGGCTGCCACCATGCCTGCACGCGCGCCCGCTTCAATGGCCATATTGCAAACCGTCATGCGGCCTTCCATCGACAGCGCACGAATCGCCGAGCCGGCAAATTCAATCGCATAGCCGGTGCCACCGGCCGTACCAATTTTGCCTATGATCGCCAGCACGATATCTTTGGCCGTGACCCCGCGCCCGACTTGACCCTCAACCCGGATCAGCAGTGATTTTGATTTTTTAGTGACCAGGCATTGCGTCGTCATCACATGCTCAACCTCGCTGGTACCGATGCCGAATGCCAGTGCGGCAAATGCGCCGTGGGTTGAGGTATGCGAGTCACCGCAGACAACGGTCATGCCGGGCAAGGTAGCACCCTGCTCCGGGCCGATCACATGAACAATACCTTGGCGCGCATCGTTCATGCCAAAATAAACCGGCACACCAAATTTTTTAATATTCGCGTCGAGCGTTTCCACCTGCAAGCGTGAAACAGGGTCGGCAATACCTTCCTGACGCGATGTGGTTGGCACATTGTGGTCGGCAGTGGCCACAATGGAATTGATACGCCAAGGCTTGCGACCATTGATTTCCAGCCCCTCAAAAGCCTGCGGGCTGGTAACCTCATGCACCAGATGGCGGTCAATATAAATCAGCGCGGTGCCGTCGGGTTCGTCATGAACACGATGCGCGTCCCAAAGTTTGTCGTATAACGATTGAGCCATAAACGATGCTTTACCAAATTAAAAGTATGCCGGATTATACCGTTGTGCTCAGGTTCTAACGAGGCTCATAGGCCAGCGCACCCCCCACATAGACGGCGCGGGTCGCCCGATCATCGGCCATCGTCATTTGCACGGCGAGTACTTCCTCGATGCTGTTGCAGAACTTCATGCGGAACTCAACCAGCGGCGTGGATTTTAAATCCAGCACCACCAAATCGGCTTCCATGCCCGCCGCAATGGAGCCAATTTTATCCTCAAGATGCAGCGCCTCGGCGGCCCCGCGCGTCGATAAAAAATACGCGTCGGCAGCACAGAGAGAATGGCCACAAAGCTCACCAATTTTGTACGCTTCACCCATCGTACGCAACGGCGATAGACAAGTGCCCGCGCCAATATCCGTGCCCAGGCCAACCCGCACCGGACGACCTTTATGCTTGGCGTTATCAAAACGAAATAAGCCACTGCCTAAAAATTCATTCGAGGTCGGACAATGTGCCACGCCAGCCTCAGCATCATGCAAGCGCTGCCATTCAGCATCAGTCAAATGGATACCGTGACCAAACACCGCGCGCTTATTGACCAAGCCATAATGATCGTACACATCCAGATAGCCGTGATGACCGGGGAATAGCTGCTTGACCCAAGCCACTTCGTCCGTGTTTTCCGAAATATGGGTTTGCATATGAACCTCGGGAAATTCGCGCCAGAGCGCACCGGCCGCTTCGAGCTGCGCAGGGCTGGAGGTCGGTGCGAATCGCGGGGTGATGGCATAGCCCAAACGGCCCTGGCCATGCCATTTTTCAAGTAGTGCGCGCGAGTCATCGTAGCCACGCTGTGCCGTATCGCACAACGCCGCGGGCGCATTGCGATCCATCATGACCTTGCCCGCAATCATGCGCAGATTACGCGCTGCTGCCGCTTCAAAAAATACCTCAACCGAATGCGCGTGGACGGTGCCGTAAACCATCGCGGTGGTGGTACCTACCCGCAAACATTCATCCAGAAAAAATTGCGCGACCACCCGCGCATGATCAATATCCGCGAACTGCTGTTCGGCCACGAAGGTGTAGCGATTCAACCAATCAATAAGCTGCTTGCCGTACGCGC
>JAYWCO010000276.1:0-3840 GCA_043780475.1 Burkholderiales bacterium
GGGCCATTGCGAGAGCGCTTCAAAATCAGTCCACAGGGTGCTGCCGATGAAGCGTACACCGTTGATCACCGTGACCTCACGATCAAGCCAGGTGATGCCTAATTCTGCACACGCTTGCTGAAGTGCCACGTGAGTGTCATCAACATCGGCGCCGTCGTATTCATGATTGCCGGGTACATATAAAACCGGCGTGGGCCAGTTCCCGAGCTTGGGCGAAAACGCGTTTAATCCGTAGGGGTTATCGATGCCGAGTTTGCTGCCGCTGCCATCGCCTCGGCCCTGCCCGCCGATATCGCCGGCGAGTATCAGTATGTCCGCATGGGCTGCAGGCATCGGTCTGAACGTAGGATCAACCTCGAAATGAAGATCGGATAAGAGCTGGATGAACATAGCAATTTATTTTACGCGAACCGATTGAGGGTGAACGCATGGCATGGGGCGATGTTCGTGAGCGGCGTCTGGTATGGTAGCTGGTCATCTTGATGTTTGTCATATGCCGTGGTGGCGTGGGTGGTTATGCTTTTGACACTGTCTGTTTGAAAATCTATTTGAAAGTATGTTGCTGACAAAATAGACGCGCTTATTTTTAGAGAGCTTTCGATGAACGACCGCACCACCATCACGATTCCGCTGGCTGAAGTGCGCAGCAAAATGAAGGCACGCAATACGCCCAAGGGCCGTCAGATTGATCCACAGGCGCGCGCTGAGGTGGCGACATTGCTGGCGAGTTCAATATTTGGGGCTGAAGTCAGACGCGATTTATTGATTGAGTATTTACATCTGATTCAGGACAAGTTCGGCGGCATTTCTGCTGCTCACATCAACGCGTTGGCCGAGGCGCTGAAGCTCGCACAAACCGAAGTCTATGAGGTCGCCACTTTTTATCATCACTTCGATGTGGTGAAAGAAGGCGAGGAAATGCCCGCTGCGTTGACGGTGCGCGTGTGCGACACGCTGAGCTGCGCCATGGCCGGGGCCAATGCGTTACTCGAAAAATTGCCTGCGATTTTAGGCAAAGAAGTGCGGGTGCTGGCGGTGCCGTGTATAGGCCGCTGTAGCGAAGCGCCCGCCGCGTGTGTGGGGCAAAACGCATTTGGCGATGCCACGGTGGATAACATTATGCTGGCAGTAAAAGACCAGCAAACACGGGCATCGCAAGGCAATTATGCTTCGATAGCCGCCTACAGAGCCGAGTTTGGTTATAAACTCTATCAGGATGTGGTCAGCGGTAAACGCGATGCGGACGCGACGATTAAAGAAATGGAAGACTCGGGGCTGCGCGGTTTGGGTGGCGCAGGATTCTCTACTGGCCGCAAATGGCGCATTGTGCGTGGTGAAGCTGCGCCACGCTTACTGGCCGTCAATATCGACGAGGGCGAGCCCGGCACGTTCAAAGATCGTTACTATCTTGAGCGTGATCCGCATCGGTTTATGGAGGGTATGCTGATCGCTGCGCATCTGGTTGGCATTGATGCAATCTACATTTATCTGCGCGATGAATATCACCATTGCCGTGCGATATTGGAAACTGAGTTAGCGGCATTGAAAGCGGATCCACCCGGTGGAAAAATATTGCCGCATATCGAGCTCAGACGCGGCGCAGGCGCTTATATTTGCGGTGAGGAATCTGCCATGATTGAATCGGTGGAAGGTAAGCGCGGCATGCCGCGGCTGCGGCCACCGTATGTGGCGCAGGTGGGTTTATTTAATCGCCCCACCCTGGAACATAATTTTGAAACCCTGTATTGGGTGCGCGATATTCTGGAAAAAGGCGCAGCCTGGTTTGCAAGCCATGGCATGAATGGCCGCACTGGCCTGCGCTCATTTTCAGTTTCGGGCCGCGTAAATAATCCCGGAGTGAAACTGGCCCCGGCAGGCATTACGGTGAATCAACTGATCAAACAATTTTGCGGTGGCATGCGCGACAGGCATACTTTTTACGCGTATTTGCCCGGTGGTGCATCGGGCGGTATTTTACCGGCAAGCATGGGCGATATACCGCTTGATTTTGACACGTTACAGCCTTACGGCTGCTTCATTGGCTCTGCCGCTATCGTGATCATGTCCGAGCAAGATAAAGCGCGCGATGCGGCGCTGAACCTGATGAAATTTTTTAAGCATGAGAGCTGTGGTCAATGCACGCCGTGCCGCGTGGGTACGGAAAAGGCGGTGCAATTGCTGGCGGAAACAAAATGGCAAACGGGGCTGCTCGAAGAGCTTTCTCAAGTCATGGTCGATGCCTCGATTTGCGGCTTGGGCCAAGCCGCACCGAATCCCATTCGGTGTGTGATTAAACATTTTGCACACGAGATTTCATGATGCATGCCATGACTAAACCCGCGATCAAACGCCAGCTTGTCGAGTTTATTCTGGATGGTAAAGCCGTCACCGCATTTGCCGATCAAACCCTGATTGAAATTGCGCAAGAACACGGCAAAGAAATTCCGCATCTCTGTTACAAACCCGGCTATCGCGCTGATGGCAATTGCCGTGCGTGCATGGTCGAGATCAAAGGTGAGCGCGTGCTGGCCCCTTCCTGTTGCCGCCATCCGGTTAGCGATATGGACGTCACCACCGATTCACCTCGTGCGGTGCATGCGCAAAAAATGGTGATGGAATTATTGACCGCTGATGCTCCGCAAAAAGATTACAAGCCTGGTGCGAATGAGTTATTGAAATGGGCAAATCTGTTGGCTGTTAATACGCCCCGTTTCTCGCCCAGAATAAAAACCAATCCGGATTTTTCACATCCGGCGATGACGGTGAATCTCGATGCCTGCATCCAATGCACCCGCTGCGTCCGCGCATGCCGCGAGGAGCAGGCCAATGATGTGATCGGCTATGCGTTTCGCGGTGCAGATTCCAAAATCGTGTTCGATCAGGATGACCCAATGGGCGTATCCACTTGTGTGGCCTGCGGTGAATGCGTGCAGGCCTGCCCCACCGGCGCGTTAGCACCGGCGAAGGAAGCGTATCAAATTAAAGCGGATAAAACAGTTGATTCCGTCTGCCCGTATTGCGGTGTCGGTTGTCAGCTTACGTATCATGTTAAGGAAAATAAAATCATTCGCGTCGAAGGTCGCGATGGGCCATCGAATCACAGCAGATTATGCGTGAAGGGCCGCTACGGTTTTGATTATGCGCATCACCAACAACGCCTCACCACGCCGCTGATTCGTAAAGCAGGTGTGCCCAAGACCGCCGATTTCAATATGGATCCTGAAAATTGGCGTGAAGTATTTCGCGAGGCATCTTGGGAAGAAGCGCTGGATTTGGCGGGCAGCACACTTGCCAACATTCGGGATCAGCATGGGCCCAACGCACTCGCTGGTTTTGGTTCAGCCAAGGGCAGTAACGAAGAAGCCTATCTGTTCCAGAAATTGGTGCGCACCGGCTTTCGCACCAACAATGTGGATCACTGCACGCGGCTCTGCCACGCCTCATCCGTCGTGGCGCTGCTTGAGGGTGTGGGCTCGGGTGCGGTATCAAATCAGGTATCTGATGTCGCCAAAGCCGACGTGATTTTTTTGATCGGTGCCAACCCGACCTCGAACCATCCCGTAGCGGCCACCTGGATTAAAAACGCGGCCAGGAATGGCGCGAAATTAATTGTGGCCGATCCGCGTAAAAACGATATTGCGCGCCATGCCTGGCGTTATTTGCAGTTCAAGCCGGATATGGATGTGGCCATGTTGAATGCCATGATCTACACCATCATCGAAGAAGGTTTGGTGAATGAAGAATTCATCAGAACGCGTACGCATAACTATGAAGCGTTGAAAGAAAATGCCGAAGGCTTTTCGCCGGAAGCAATGGCCCCGCTGTGCGGGATTCCCGCCA
>JAYWCO010000277.1:0-29205 GCA_043780475.1 Burkholderiales bacterium
ATCGACAGGTCAACGCAAAGGCAGCAAGGCCAATCCCAGCACGGGTCACATCTGGCAGGCGTTCAATGCCATCTTAGACTGAGTGTCCCAGCAATCGCCACGGCGACTCATCGACGACACCATTTCGTAAGCCTTCAGGGCGTCCTGAAACGCTTCCGCGCAATACTGGCTGCCCCGATCCGTATGCACGACCAACCCCTTCGCCGGACGCCGCCGAAACCAGCCCATCCGCAACGCGCTCAAGACCAGCTCGCTGCGCATATGTGGCGCAATGGCAAATCCGACCACTTGGCGGCTGAACAAATCCATCATCACCGCCAGATACAGCCAGCCTCCACCGGTGTCGATGTAGGTGATGTCACTGGTCCAGACTTGATTGGGGGCGCTTGGGCTGAAGTGACGGGCGACCAGATTGGCGGCGACTGGATAGCGATGGTTGGAATCGGTGGTGAGCTTGAAGCGGCGCTTCACTTTCGCGCTGATGCCGTGCTCACGCATGAGCTTTTGTACCCGCTCTTTGCCAATACGGAACCCGCGTGCCTTGAGTTCGCGCCACATTCGCGGCCAGCCGTACTCACGTTTGACTTCGGCGTGAATGATGCGGATGTGTGCCATGACGCGGTCATGGCTTATGCGCGGGGATGTATTGGTCGGTAGCCTGTAGGTCGATTGCCTGCGCCGCTTGCGGTGATCGTGATAACCGCTGGTGCTGACGCCTAGCACCTCACAAGCGATGGCAATTGGGTAGGCGGGCTGATGGGTAGCCACCCAGGCATACTTCACATGAATTCCTTGGCGAAGTATGCCGTCGCTTTTTCGGGGTGGCCTAGGGCCATTAGGATGTCGCGCTCCATTTTGACGCGCGATAGCGCAGCTCGCAGCCTCGCTATTTCCATCTGCTCGGGGCTGACGGGCTTGGCACCCGCACCGGTGAGTTGGCCTTCGCGATCCAGTTGTAAAGTGTCTGTTCAACAATACCTAATACTTTGGCTGTGACGGCGGCACTCTGACCCCCTTAACCAGCCGAACCGCTTCAAGCTTGAATTCCAGCGTGAACTGCGCCCTTGGTTTTACTGACATGTCTCATCTCCTTATCGTGGATGATAATACCCTTGATAAGAGATACGTTTTTCGGGAGCAAGGTCAGTTGCAGGGCGCGCCTGCATCAACTACCGGCGCGGGTCAAATCGGGCGGCTTCGCTTATTTTGGCGGAGGTAAATATTTTTCTGTTTTAATGCCGCGCTCGCTGAGCATCCGCTCCTGATCAATACGTTTCTGCTCGGCCAGCACGCGTGCTTCGGCCTCACGCACCACCGCTTTTTGATTGCGCTCTTCCTGGTCGGACGCCAATTTTTGGGCTTCCGCCACAGCGGCTGCATTGCGTTCATTTTCCAGCCGCTGCTGATGACCTAAATAACCGGTAATCGAAAAATAGCCAATGGCAAAAATAATAGTCAGGGCAAGGCCAATCTTGGGATAAGAAAGACTGTCCTGTTTTTTGGCGGCGGGCTTTGGCCGGGCAGACTCTTCACGAATTTTTTGCAGTTGCACATCATATTGGGCGCGTCGCGCAGTGTCGTCTAACGTTTCACGCGCTTCAAGAACGGCGGCGGTAGCGGTGTGCTTTTCATCCGGCGTCATCTCGACATCTTCGGCAATTTCTCGCAAGCGCGCCTGAGCGGCACGGGCGATGGATGCTGGCGGCGCGTTGTCGGGCAAATTCAAAATATCGTAGAAGTCTTCGTTCATATGGAGTGAGTGTGCAAATAAGGTTATGGGGGAAAATACTTTGTGCTTGAAGTGTACCTTAAGTGAGCTTTAAATGAACCTTAAGGAAACCTTGAGCCGACGCCTCATACACCGCGCCAATGCTAGGCTTTTGGCAAAAACAATTCCAGCAAATCATTCAAAAATAATCGCCCTTTGGCCGTAGGTTTAATGCGCAGATGATGGTTTTCAATCAGGCCAAGCGACACCGCTTTTTCCAGCTCGCGCGAAATAACTGAAATGGGCAGGCCGGTACGCTCGATAAATAAGTCGTTTGAAAAGCCTTCGGTCAGGCGCAAGGCATTGAGCATAAATTCAAACGGCAGCTCCGCCGGAGCGATCATTTTTTCGTCCTGATTGCTTAGCCCGAGTGCGGCTCGCTCCATATAGGTTTTGGGTTGTTTGAAACGCGCTTCACGGGTAATGCCACGCGCCTGATCAGGGTAAGAAATTTTTCCGTGCGCACCGGCGCCGATTCCAACATAGTCACCAAATTGCCAGTAGTTCATATTGTGCTTTGAGCGCTTGCCGGGTTTGGAATACGCCGAGGTTTCGTAATGATCGTAGCCTGCCGCCTGCAATTTTGCTTCGATCGTGTCCTGCATATCGGCGGCTAATTCATCATCGGGCAGCGGTGGCGGGAACCGATGGAACAGCGTATTGGGCTCCAGCGTCAGATGATAAATCGACAAATGATTAGTGTTGAACGAGAGTGCGGTTTCAAGATCCGTCACGCACTCAGCCAAGGTTTGATTGGGCAGCGCAAACATCACGTCCAAATTAATATTGTCGAAATGATGCTGCGCAATCTCAATCGCGCGCTTCGCCTCATCATCATTGTGGACGCGGCCCAGCGCCTGCAAATGTGCGGCGTTAAAACTTTGAATACCGATGGATAGTCGATTCACCCCGGCGTCGCGATAGCGACGAAATTTATCTGCCTCGAAGGTGCCGGGGTTGGCCTCAAGCGTGATTTCAGCTTCAGCATCCAGCGTGACGCGCGCACGCACGGCGGCCAGAATGGCATCAATACCGGCGGCTGAAAATAGACTGGGCGTACCACCGCCAAAAAAAACCGAGTACACCCGCCGCCCCCAGATATTGGGCAGCGCATATTCAATATCTGAGATCAAACAATCAATGTAGCGCTGCTCGGGTATGGCGCCTTTGGCTTCATGACTATTGAAATCACAGTAGGGACATTTGCGAATACACCACGGTATGTGAATATAGAGCGATAGCGGCGGCAAAATAGAGAGGCTTATCTGGCGGGGCGTTCCAAGCATAATAGGCTGCAAAGGCTCGCCAATTTTAGTGTTTATAATTTTCATATCACCTGCTGCTAATCACATGCTGCTGCAGTTTTTTAGTGAGCTGTTGCATCGCGAGGCCGCGGTGGCTCATGCTGTTTTTGAGGTCTGCAGATAGCTCTGCCGCCGTGCAGCCATGCTCAGGAAGCCAAAAATAAGGGTCGTAGCCAAAGCCGCCCGCGCCGCGTGGCACATCAATTATTTCGCCATGCCACTCGCCATCCGCTAACAGCGGCTGCGGGTCATCCGCGTGCATCATCAACACCAGTGTGCTGTAGTAAAACGCCCGGCGGTCGGTGTGACCCTGGAGCGCAGCGATCAGCTTTTCATTATTGCGTTGATCCGATTTTGGCGCCCCCGCATAGCGAGCCGAAAACACCCCTGGAGCACCACCCAACACTGGCACACAGATGCCGGAGTCGTCCGCCAACGCCGGCAAGCCGGTGGCACGCGAGGCATGACGTGCTTTCGCCAGGGCATTTTCAATGAAGGTCGCATACGGCTCATCGGCCTCGGTGACGCCCAGCTCAGTTTGCGCAATGGCGGTGAATTCAAAAGGCGCTAATAGCGCCGAGAATTCGCGGAGCTTACCCGCGTTGTTGCTGGCGATGACAATGGTTTTCATGACCCATTTTATCCCGCGAAAGCGCGTGGGAGAAACGGGATGCTGCATTGCGGTAAAATTAGCCACGCAGCAACCTTCATCAACCGCTCGCAGGAACATAAAATGACAATTCGTGTTGCCATCAATGGCTATGGCCGTATCGGCCGCAATATTCTTCGCGCTCATTACGAGAGCAATAAAAAGCACGATATCCAAATCGTTGCGATCAATGATCTGGGGCCGGTTGAAACCAATGCGCACCTGACGCGTCACGATACGGCGCACGGTAAATTCCCCGGTACGGTCGCGGTAGAGGGCGATTTTTTGATTGTGAATGGCGACAAGATCAAAGTCTTTGCGCAGCGCGATGCCGCGCTGCTCCCATGGGACGAATTAAATATTGATGTGGTGCTTGAATGCACCGGATTTTTCACCACCAAAGAAAAGGCCTCGGCGCACATTAAAGGCGGTGCCAAAAAAGTCATCATCTCGGCCCCAGGTGGTAAAGACGTGGATGCCACCGTGGTGTATGGCGTCAATCATCAGGTGCTGACGGCAGCGATGACGGTGATCTCGAACGCCAGCTGCACCACCAATTGCCTGGCGCCACTGGTTAAACCACTGAACGATAAAATTGGCGTCGTCAATGGCTTAATGACCACCGTGCATGCTTACACAAACGATCAGGTATTAACCGATGTTATGCATGAAGATTTGCGCCGTGCGCGTTCGGCCACCATGTCGATGATTCCGACCAAGACGGGCGCGGCCACCGCGGTAGGCTTGGTGTTACCTGAGCTTAACGGCAAGCTGGATGGCTATGCGATTCGCGTGCCGACCATCAATGTATCGCTGGTGGATTTAAGTTTTATTGCGGCGCGTGACACCACCGCCGATGAAGTCAACGCGATCATGAAAACAGCTTCTGAAACACCGGGCATGAAAGGCATTCTGGCGTATAACACCGCGCCCTTGGTTTCAATTGATTTTAACCACGATAGCCACTCTTCCAGTTTTGACGCGACGCTGACCAAGGTGTCAGGGCGACTGGTAAAAGTTTCGAGCTGGTACGACAACGAGTGGGGCTTCAGCAATCGCATGCTGGATACGACCGTGGCATTGATGGCCGCAACCTAAGCGTACGGCGAGCAGGCAGACAGACAGGCATATAAGCGGCGCGAGCACAAACGCTTGGCGTTCAAAACAGGTTTCACTTTTTCAAGGTTCCATGATGAGCAATCCCTTCACAGCGCATCCTAATGCGGTCAATGAAACCTACGCCACGCATTTAGCTTTTGCGTTAAAGTTTGGCCTGAAAATGACGCTGGGTGGCTTGGCTGCGCTGCTTCATGCGGTGTTTCCGTTTTTGTTTATTCGCACCTCCAGCAGCATTTGTGATGAACTGCAAGCGATGCGGGCACAATCATTGGCGCGTGCGCAACAAATGACCGCCGCCACCACTAACACCACACCGCCGCACGCCTCTTAAATGCATTCACGTCATTTTCTGGCTCGGCATGCTATGACCTTTCAACTATGACCTTTCAATTCAAACGCATGGTGGATCTGGATCTCGCGGGCAAACGCGTATTCATTCGCGCCGACTTGAACGTACCGCAAGACGACGCCGGCCATATTACCGACGACACGCGGATTCGCGCCTCGATTCCGGCCATTGAGTTTGCTCTTAAAGCGGGCGCCGCCGTGATGGTGACATCCCATCTGGGCCGCCCGACCGAAGGTGAATTCAAGCCTGAGGATTCATTGGCACCCATTGCCGAGCGCATGGCGGTATTGATGATGCGTGAGGTACCCCTGCTAGGCCATTGGCTTGACCACGTTGAGGTTGCGCCAGGCAAGCTGGTACTCCTAGAAAACTGTCGTATGAATATAGGCGAGAAAAAGAACACTGACGAGCTTGCACAAAAAATGGCAGCGCTTTGCGATATCTATGTCAACGATGCCTTCGGTACGGCGCATCGCGCCGAGGCGACAACTCAGGGCATCGCCAAATTTGCCAGGATTGCGTGTGCCGGGCCGCTGCTCGCTGCCGAGCTCGATGCGTTGAGCGCGGCGCTGCTGAATCCCAAGCGCCCGCTGGTAGCGATTGTGGCGGGCTCAAAGGTATCAACCAAACTCACGATCCTGAAATCACTCGCTGAAAAAGTCGATCAGCTTATTGTCGGTGGCGGCATCGCCAATACGTTTTTATTGGCGCAGGGTTTACCAATCGGCAAATCATTGGCCGAGCCCGACCTTATCAATCAGGCCAATGAGGTTATTGAGCTGATGGCCGCACGCGGCGCAGCCGTGCCTATTCCGGTTGATGTGGTGTGCGGAAAGGAATTTTCGGCGTCCACTCACGCTGCCACCAAGCGGGTCGAGAATGTAGTGGCGGACGATATGATTTTTGATGTGGGCCCGGAAACCGCCAGTACCTTTGCCGCCATCATGAAAAGCGCCGGTACGATTGTCTGGAATGGGCCCCTTGGTGTTTTTGAATTCGATCAATTTGGACACGGTACGGAAATACTGGCGCGTGCGATTGCCGACTCTGCCGCGTTCTCGATTGCCGGCGGCGGTGACACCCTGGCCGCTATTGCGAAGTATGGTGTGGCCGACAAAGTGTCATACATCTCAACCGGAGGCGGCGCTTTTCTGGAATTTCTGGAAGGCAAGCCCTTGCCTGCTGTTGAAATATTGGTGCAACGTGCGCTCGATTAAATCATTGCCATCGGTCGCGCCGCTTTACTCATAAAATACTCATCAAACAGGGCGCAAATAAGTACGCCTCGCTCATTCACGAAGCTCTTTTAACAAGGTTATTACGCCATGCCACGCGCTACCAAAATTGTTGCAACCCTGGGCCCCGCCACCTCCTCTTCCGAAGTGCTGGAGCGTTTGATTATGGCGGGCGTGGATGTGGTGCGCATGAATTTTTCGCACGGCACCGCCGAGGATCATTTAAACCGAGCGTCGCTGGTACGCGAGCTGGCCGCAAAACACAATCGACCAGTGGGCATTCTGGCTGATTTACAAGGCCCCAAAATTCGCGTGGGCAAATTTTCTGACGGCCAAATTACCTTGAAGGTAGGTGACAACTTTATCCTTGACGCGGCCTGTGATCTCGGCAACCAAGAGCGGGTTGGCATCGATTACAAGGAACTGCCGCGCGATGTACGACCACGCGATTTGTTATTGCTTAACGATGGCCTGCTGGTGTTTGAAGTGATCAGCGTGAAAGGCAGTGAGATTCATTGTCTGGTCAAACAGGGTGGCGTGCTGTCCAACAATAAAGGTATCAACCGTAAAGGTGGCGGCCTGACCGCGCCACCGCTCACGTCCAAAGATATGGAGGATATCAAAACAGCGGTGAAAATAAGAGCTGATTTCCTCGCGGTCTCATTCCCGAAAAGTGGCTCGGATATGTACATGGCGCGTGAGCTCATGCGCGCCGCCGGTGGCGACGCCTTGTTGATCGCAAAAATTGAACGCACCGAAGCCGTGACCAACGATGCACTGACCGACATTATGAAAGCCTGCGATGGCATCATGGTGGCGCGGGGCGATCTGGCCGTGGAAGTGGGTGACGCCGCGGTGCCCGCACTGCAAAAACGCATGATCCGCATGGCGCGAGAGCTGAACAAACTCACAATCACCGCAACCCAGATGATGGAATCGATGGTGTCCTCACCGATACCGACACGCGCCGAGGTTTCTGACGTCGCCAACGCTGTGCTGGATGGCACTGATGCCGTGATGCTATCGGCTGAATCTGCCTCGGGTATGTATCCGGTAGAAACCGTGGAAGCGATGGTGCGAATTTGCCGTGAAGCTGAAAAAAGTGCTGACGTAAAGCTGGATCGAGAATTTTTGGACCGCATATTTACTCGCGTTGATCAATCGATTGCCATGGCCGCTTTATTTACCGCCCATCATTTGAAAGTGAAATGCATTGCGGCGTTGACGCAATCAGGCTCTACTGCGCTGTGGATGTCGCGATTAAACTCTGGCGTACCTATCTACGCGCTCACCCCGGTTGAAGCCACCCACACCAAGTGTGCCCTCATGCGCGATGTACGTCCGATCGCACTGGCCTACGAAGGACACGACCGCGAAAAATTATTGCGTGAAGCCGAAGAGGTGCTACTAAAAAATAAAGTAGTTGAACTGGGCGATCTGGTGGTGCTGACCGTGGGTGAGCCGATTGGCCAGTCGGGCGGTACAAACACCATGAAGATTGTGCGCATCGGTGAAAATCGGCTTGCATAATTGCAGGCTCATGCATTGGCTTAAATATTGGCCTCGACCGGAATCAGCCTGGTGTTGAGATCACCATCAGGCGGCGTCACATCAGCAGATGATGTCGGTAAATCCGGGCTCTGGACAGCGCTACAGCTTCTAGCGTCTTTGTGACCGAGACCCATGACCGCTCTGGCGCTGGTTTTTTGATCCATCGCTTTATTTTTGAGCGAGCCTAAAAGATCAATGACATAACCTACCCATGCAGGAATTTTCATCACATGGTCATTGACCATCTTGATCGCAAAGCCTTGCGGTGAACGCACATAGCCGACGATTTCCTTGATTGGTTTGATGCGCTCATTGAGCGCTTCAGCCTGTGCCGCCACGCCATCCCGGCCCTCATTTAGGCATGGCCCTGCCGATACCGATAAAGGTGCAGGCATAGCAACTGCGGCTGGTTAAATATCAACTGCCTCTACTTGGACAGTTGCTTTAGTACTGGTGTCAACAGTGGCATGAAATAAGCGGCTGAGGTGGCTACTAGGCAAGCTACGATCACATTCAGTTTCAACATCTTCTCCAGTTAAGTTCCATTTGAATATCATGGCTGCTGCGTTGCTTTGCGGGACAGATGCATTCTTGCCGGATACCGATCATTTGGCAACACGAATAAGCTAACGTACTATTAATCGATACCAATTGATATTACAACCGCTACTACAGTCTTTACGATGATTGCCAGAGCCCACACCAGCAACCTGGTGGCCACCCTCAAAGCCACGCTTAAGTCACGCAATATGACTTATCGAGCGCTTGCTCTCAGGCTCGATCTCTCGGAGGCGAGCGTTAAACGCTTGTTTGCGGAAGAAACATTTACCCTCAAGCGAATCGAAGAAATTTGTCAGGTACTGGAAATTGATTTTTTCAAGCTGGCTCGTCTGGCTCGCGGCGCCAGTGCAGACACGGACGAAATGACGATCAAGCAGGAAGAAGCGCTGGCCGCAGATCCTCGCCTGTTGAGCATGTTTTATTTGGCCTTCAACGATTCCACGATTGAAACGATTCTGGAATCGTATGACCTCACCAAAGCCGACTGTATGGGGCTACTGCTCAAGTTCAACAAACTGGGCTTGATCGAGGTTGGTAATAATGACTCTATCCGTTTGAAAGTGCCCAAAACATTACGCCTATATCAAGATGGCCCGATCCGTAAAGTGCATGGCCGCGCGGTTATAAGCGATTTTCTGCAGGCTGATTTTGCGGCCGCAGGCGGTTACTTCCGGTTTGAATTCAGAGGGCTGTCCAAAGCATCAGCCGCCTTGATTGAGCGCAAACTGACCAGGATTGCGCAGGAATTTCATGAGCTGGCAGAACTGGATTGCTACCTGCCGCCTGAAGAGCGTAAAACAATTGGCATGGCATTGGGGGTTCGGGCCTGGATCATTTCGTTGATCACGGGCTTAAAAAAGAAATCCAGGGCTCACCGTGCTCAAGATATTAAAATATTGTTCAAGAAACCGCTGAATTCACAATCAGCTGGAAGCACGTAAAATAAGCTGTTGCTGTGCTGGCCTATCCTGCATCGCTCGCCTTGTCGTAATTATTGATTGATTGTTTTTGGAGATTTTTATGTCCCTCGTATCGATGCGCCAATTGCTCGACCATGCTGCTGAAAACGGCTACGGCTTACCCGCTTTCAATGTCAATAATCTGGAACAGGTACAGGCGATTATGGAGGCTGCGCATGAAACGAATAGCCCCGTGATCATGCAGGCCAGCGCTGGTGCGCGCAAATATGCGGGCGAATATTTTTTGCGCCATCTGATCGAAGCAGCGGTTGAAAGTTATCCCGATATTCCGGTGGTGATGCATCAAGATCATGGTCAGTCGCCGATTGTGTGCTTGCAAGCGATGCGTTTGGGGTTTTCCAGCGTCATGATGGATGGCTCGCTGATGAGCGATGGTAAGAGCGTGGCAAGCTATGAATATAATGTGGACACCACCAAGCAGGTGGTCGATATGGCCCATGCGATTGGCGTCACGGTTGAAGGCGAGCTCGGTTGCCTGGGATCGCTGGAAACCATGATGGGTGACAAAGAAGATGGACATGGCGCTGATGGCGCGATGACGCGAGAGCAACTGTTGACCGACCCGGAACAAGCCGCCGATTTTATTAAAAAAACCGGCGCCGATGCGCTGGCGATTGCCATCGGCACCTCGCACGGCGCATACAAATTTACGCGAAAGCCGACTGGCGATATTTTAGCGATTGATCGTATCAAGGCTATCCATGCGCGGATTCCGAATACACATCTGGTCATGCATGGTTCATCCAGCGTACCGCAGGATTTACTCGATGTTATTCGCGCCAACGGCGGCGAGATGAAAGAAACCTATGGCGTGCCGGTTGAGGAAATTCAGGAAGGCATTAAACACGGCGTGCGCAAAATCAATATCGATACCGATATTCGTCTGGCGATGACTGCGGCGATACGAAAATTTTTGAACGAAAATAGATCCCATTTTGATCCGCGCGATTATCTGAAACCCGCGCGCGCCGCAGCAAAAAAGATCTGCATCGAGCGCTACCAGCAATTCGGCAGCGCAGGCCAGGCATCAAAAATCAAACCCATTGGTATGAGCGTGATGGCTGAAAAATACGCGAAGGGCGAACTGAATGCGGTCGTGAATTGAGCGACGCATTAGCTGATGCTGCGGTGGCGGTGGATTACACAGACCGCCCACGTTGTAAAAACTGCGACGCACCTCTCACGGTTTTACCCGATGGCAAGCTGGGCAGCTTTTGCCCTGCCTGCGGTCAAGATACGCGCAATCATCCGCCCACACTTTTCGAATTCGTCCATGAATTCATCACCCATTACGTGGCGCTGGAAGGCAAGCTGTGGAAGACGCTAGTCTTGCTGTTTTTCAAACCCGCCGAGCTGACCCGCGAATATCGTGCGGGGCGCAAGCTGCGTTATATCTCGCCGCTGCGGCTCTACATTACGGCGAGCTTTTTATTTTTCTTCATTGTGAAGATTGTCGGTGTGGGCAGTTTCATGCAGGACGACATTGACGAGGCCATTGCGCCACGACAAAAAAGGAGTGAAGCTGTAAACGAGTTCGCTGCTGCCGAAAAAGATATTAGGGCCGAGTTCGGCACGGTGCTTGAATCAACCAACGACGCCGATAAAAAAGCGCTGCCGGCGAAAGAAAATGCTCCAAAGTCAAAAACTCAACGCGCAAAAGTGCCTCGTGAAAAAGGTCGCACCGACCAACACGATGATTCGGGCTGGCGGAATAGACAATGGACATGGAGTGACCAAGATGACCAAAAAGCATCCGTCAATTTCCAATGTAAGCCGGGAAGTACCGGTTGCGATTTGCTAAAAAAACGCCTTCAAGAAAAATTCAAAGGCCGCACGAATGGGCAAGTATTAGAGGATTTAAAACACAGCATGATCGTTAACGTGCCCTACGTTTTGTTTTTAATGTTGCCCCTGTTTGCCGCATTGACCAAGCTACTTTATGTGACGCGCGGGCTCTACTACGGCGAGCATGTGGTGTATGCGCTGCATATTCATGCATTTACGTTTTTTGGCTTGCTAATAGCCGCATTGGTGCCCGATTTTCTAGCGGGTTGGATTATTGGTTTAATCGCTATCTACTATCTGGTGGCGATGAAACGTTTTTTTGTGGGCAGCTGGTTCACCACACTCTTGCGCTACGGTGTTATCGCAACTGTTTATCCTATCCTGCTCACGTTTGTTGCCATGTTTGTCATGCTGGGCGTGTTGGTATTTTAGGCCGCTTAAATTTTTTCAAGGCGCTATGTACGAATCCACCATCAAATCTCTTCCCTTAATTGCGCGCGGCAAAGTGCGCGATATTTATGCCGTCGGTGATGACAAGCTGCTGATTGTCACCACGGATCGGCTGTCCGCCTACGACGTTATTTTGCCGACGCCGATACCGGCCAAGGGTGAAATCCTCGTCACGCTGGCAAATTTCTGGTTTCAAAAATTAGCGCATGTAGTGCCCAATCAGCTCACCGGAATTGATCCGGTCACTGTCGTCACGGCCAGCGAGCGCGATCAAGTTGTTGGCCGTGCGCTGGTCGTGAATAAATATAAGGTGCTGCCAATTGAGGCCGTCGTGCGCGGTTATCTGGAGGGATCGGGCTGGAGCGAATATCAACAAACCCAATCGGTATGCGGCATCAAATTGCCAGCAGGATTGCAACGCGCCTCGAAATTACCGCAGCCCATTTTCACGCCGGCCACGAAGGCGGAGGCTGGTGAGCATGATGAAAATATTGATTTTGCCACCTGTGAAAAAATTATCGGCACAGTACGCGCCGCAGAGATTCGCGATATTGCCATTCGCCTCTATCAGGAAGCCGCTGATTACGCGCTCACCAAGGGCATCATCATTGCCGATACCAAGTTTGAATTTGGTTTGGACGCGCACGATAAATTGCATTTAATTGACGAAGCGCTCACGCCGGATTCATCGCGCTTCTGGCCGCTGGCAACCTATAAAGTGGGCGAATCGCCAGAGAGTTTTGATAAACAATATATTCGTAACTGGCTTGATTCTATTGGCTTCAACCGTAAGCCGCCCGCCCCTGTAGTGCCCGCTGATATTGCGCAAAAAACAAGTGATAAATACCGCGAAGCATTGGTGCGTTTAATGCAGTAGTGTCGTCTGCCTTATGAAGGATGAATGACCAATGATCAATGGTCGCTACGAATAGATTCTATTCGGCGCAAAACTCTTGAGATCACCCGATAGGTATCATCGATCATCACCGAAAACTCAACGGTGTAGCCCCATGTGTCGCGATAGCGATAATCCCACGCCGTTGCGCCTAAATTATCAAATCTGACTCGCTGGCAGGGTGGGCCGACGCTCACCAGCACCTCGTCAGCGGCGATGCCCGACACGATTTTTTCAAGTGTCGAGTCGGTTAACACATTTTGTATGTGTGCGGCTATACGGTCGTTGTTTATGTCGACTGCATACGTGGTCACGCCCAGCGGCCCACTGGTATAAAACCACCGCGTCCCCGAAGCAAGCTTGATCACCAGCGCGGCCTCGCCATATTGACTGCGTAATTCAGTTTCATTCATGTCTACGCTGGGCTGGGTTGCGCAAGCGACCAACAAACCCAAGCAGAGCATGACCGCGAGCGCATGCTGTAAAGTCCGCAAACATTGCATCATCATTTTCGCCCTATTCACCATGCCAACATCATCAAATATTTTTTTATACGGACACCAACATTTTGATTGCGAGTGCCAGCAAAAATACCATGAATATTTTTTTAAGTATGGGCACCGGCAGCTTGTGCGCCAGCTTGGCGCCGATGGGCGCCACTAAAAAACTGGTGATCGCAATGCCCATAAAAGCCGGCAGGTAAACATAGCCCACACTCCATTTAGGCAAATCGGGATCCAGCAGCCCGGTTGCGATATAGCCTACCGTACCGGCGAGCGCAATCGGAAAGCCTACCGCCGAGGAGGTGCCAATCGCTTCGTGAATTTTTACGTTGCGCCAGGTTAAAAAATTAATGGTCAGCACCGCTCCCCCAATGCCCGCCAGGCTGGAAATAAATCCCATCACGACGCCAAAAATAAGCATGCCACCAGGCGGGGGCAGCTCACGCGGTAACAGCGTGTCTTTCGCCTGCGGTTTAATATTAAAAACCAGTTGAAGCGCGAGAAAACAAATAAAGCCGACAAAAAAATATTTAAGAAATGTTGTGCTCGAAAAATAGGCAAACACCGTTCCCGCTAACGTGCCCGCCAGAATGCCCGGCGTCATTTGCTTGACCACACGCCAATTAACCGCACCATGCGCATGATGCGCGCGGGCACTGGCAAACGCGCCAGGCAAAATAGTGGCCATGGATGTGGCTAACGCCATGTGAATTACATGCTCGTTCGAGAAACCAAATTTAATAAAGGTTAAGGATAAAACCGGCACCATCACCGCGCCACCGCCGATGCCCAGTAGCCCCGCAAAAAATCCAACAAAAACACCGGCGGCCAGATAGATCAGGAGATATGAAAAATCAAATGGCACCAGCATCATTTCATTCGATCCGGGGCAGGCGCATATGCGTTCAGACGCACTAAATTTTTTCGGCTAATTTGGAAATAATTTTCCATTCCGTCGCCGTCACCGGGGTAATGGATAAGCGGTTACCGCGATGCAAAATACGCAGGCTGGCCAGTTGCGCATGATCGCGTAGCTCTTGCAGTAAAACCAGACGTGTTTTTTTCACAAGCTGCACATCAACATTAAACCAGCGTGGGGTTTCATGGCTTGATTTGGCGTCGAAATATTTATTCTTGGGCTGAAACTGGGTCTCATCGGGGTAAGCCAAACTGGCAACCTTGGCAATACCAGCCACCCCGGGCTCAGGACAGGATGAGTGATAAAACAACACACCATCACCCACTTTCATATCATCACGCATAAAATTACGCGCCTGATAGTTACGTACGCCGTACCAGGCAATGGTCTGTGCTGCCCTATTGGCTAAATCGTCAATTGAAACATCGGAGGGCTCCGATTTCATCAGCCAATAAGCCATGGCGCGTCAGTCTATTACAAGGGGTTGGGAAAAGAGGGAAGGGGAGAGGGGGAGAGAATAGGAAAGAAAAAACGAAAAGAGCGTATAAAAATCACCAACAAAAATCTGCTTTAGTGTTCGCTTAGGCCGCACCTTGAACTTGAGGGTTCAAGGGTGGATGCCGACCGGATGCCATCAGGTTCGTCCACGTAGGACGATCACACCAGCATCACTTGGGCCAGAATCCATCGACATAAGTCATTGGTCCAAAGGATGTAAACCTAAGCGAACGCTAAAACAGATTAGAGGGCTGTTATGCATAGTTTGGCAGCAACATCGCATCTGCAAAACAGTGCGTTACTGCATACTCAAAAACATACTTAAAAAAGTTTTTCCTGATCAGAAACGGCTTTTTCGATCAGGCTTTCCATGCTCTGCATTTTACGCCTGACATACTCTTCGTCAACGGAAATATTTTGCGTTTTGGCGCTTATTCTGTGCGTCGCCGCTTGCAGAGTGTGCAAATATTCATGCGCAATATTTAACGCCACCATGATGGCAATGCGTTCATTGCCCACAACCTTGCCGGAATCACGAATTTCTTTCATTTTCTTGTTCAACAAATCTACCGAGGCCGCTAATTGACGTTCTTCACCGTCGGGCGCGGCCACCCTGAATTCGCGGCCCATCACGTTAATGGTGATGCCCTTTGTTTCCTTGGCCGACTTGGTATTTTTTGATTCCTTCATCGTGTCTTGTCCAGCGCTCATAGGCCCTCACTTTCAGCCTCAGGAATTTGAGCGAGCAACGTCTCCAGCCGAGTTTTTGCGTGATCCAGTTTTTCCGAGAGTCGTTTGACTTCGTCTGATTTAGCGGCGACTGATTGCCGCAGCTCATTGTTTTCAGCGCGCAGACGTTGAAACAGCGTCACAAAATGTGTGAGCTTGTCTTCAAAATGCTGAATTTCGGATTCCATTGCTTAAATGTAGCGGAAAAAGCCCTGCTAGGTCAATGCTTAAGCGTGCAAAGTAAAGGTTTTATCGTAAATTAGGAATGCCCTCACAGACTTAAACCTAAAGCAGTCTGATAGTATCAAAATAGTTATGTTCATTAAAACGTTGATAAATCCGTTACTCAAAAACCATGAATTCAAAAACGCTGATTTCAGGTGGCCCGCAAGGCACAACGCCTGAGCAGCAGTTGCGCCTGCTGGCGGACAACTTACCGGCTTTAATCGCTTATTTCACGATCGACGGATTGACCTGTCAATTTGCCAATAAAGCCTATGTGTCAGCGTATGGCTTTACCATCGAATCCATTGTGGGTAAAAGTGTGCCCGACGTGATTGGTGCAGAAGCCTACGCAATCATCCAGCCCTACATTCTGCGCACGATTGAAGGAGAGACTGTCAGCTATGAACGTCCGCTGATGTTGCCGGACGGCAGCTCACGTGTGATTGAAGTAAATTTAATCCCGCACATTATTGGCGACGGAAAACCGCAGTCCGCATTTGTGCTGATCACCGACATTACGAAATTCCGGCGCGCTGAGGAGGCGATTCGCGAAAGCGAAGAGCGGGTGCGAAAATTCGCGGATGCCACCAATGAGGGCATTGTCTTTTTTGACGAAGGCATCATCACCGATATTAATGAAGCGGGCGCGCGGCTGGTACGGCTGCCCGTTGAAAAAATTATTGGTCGGCAGGTTCTGGATTTTGTCGCCCCGGATTCTGTTGAAGCTGTAGCAAATAATATTCGCGCCGGCTTTGAACGCCCTTACGAAGCCAACATGTTACGCGCGGATGGCACTCTGGTGGCGCTGGAGTTTGTGGGCAAGGTTATCGTGCGTGACGGCAAAACGCTGCGCATGACGGTAGCGCGCGACATCAGTGATCGCAAACAAGCGGAAGCACGCATTCAATTTTTAGCGCATCACGATATTCTGACGCACCTGCCAAACCGTGCGATGTTGCTGGATCGCTTGCAAATCATGCTGAATATAGCCAAGCGTCAGGGCACGCGGGTAGCGGTTTTATTTATTGATCTGGATAATTTCAAAACGATTAATGATTCACTCGGCCACTATGCCGGCGATCAACTGTTGAAGCGACTTGCGCAGCGCCTTCAAGCCTGTTTGCGCAGCGTGGATTTAGTGGGCCGCTTGGGCGGCGATGAGTTCCTGGTGATCGTCAGCGGACTTGACCGCACTGAGGATGTCATACCCATTGCTGAAAAAATTGCGGAGTGTATTAGCGAGCCGTTTGCCCTTGAAGGTCAGAGCTTGGCGGTATCCGGTTCGATCGGCATCAGCATGTATCCCCAGGATGGCGATAGTACCGATACCTTGATTCGTAATGCAGATGCAGCGATGTATCTCGCCAAAGAGCGTGGTCGCAGTAATTTTCAATTTTTTATGCCGAGCTTGACCAAGTCGGCAGCCGATTCGCTTTCAATCGAGTCAGGCATTCGCAAAGCCATCAAGAACGTTGAGTTTATTTTGCATTACCAACCTGTGGTGGTTTCCAAAACAGGCGCGATCAGCGCCGTGGAAGCGCTAATCCGCTGGAAGCATCCGGAACTGGGCTTGCTCGCCCCTGATAAATTCATTTCGTTCGCTGAGCATCGCGGCCTCATCATGCCGATTGGCCGCTGGGTAATTAACGAAGCCATTCGCCAATGCCGAGAATGGCTTGATGCGGGGTTGCGGATACCGATAGCCGTCAATATTTCAGCGGTGCAGTTCAAGCAAAAGGATTTGGTCGAGACCATCGCAGCCAATTTAAAAACCTACGATTTGCCCGGCGAGCTGCTGGAGCTTGAGCTGACCGAAAGCCTGTTTCTCGAAGATGTCACGGCCATGACCAAAATCCTGAGCCGCCTCAAGGATCTGGGCGTGACCTTGGCCGTGGATGATTTTGGTACCGGCTATTCATCACTCGCCTATTTAAAGCGCTACCCTATCGATAAAATAAAAATTGATCGCTCATTTATCAGCGATATACCGCATGGTGCCGACGATGTTGCCATCACCACCGCCATCATAAATCTCGCCGACAGCCTGGGGCTTCGGGTGGTCGCCGAAGGCGTGGAAACCAAAGAACAAGCCGCGTTCCTTGAGCGCTATCACTGTGATTATATTCAAGGCTATCTGATCTCGTACCCGCTGCCAGCAGAAGAAATATTTGCCTGGATAAAGCAACGCAAATTGACAGTTGCGATTTAAAATTGCGGACGCCCATGATGAGGCGTGATGGTTGGCAGGGCCAACTATTAGCGGGACGGCTGTGACTCAAACTGCTCCAGCAATCGGCTGGGTTGCGCCCGCTCCAGCAAGGGAATGACGAAGGCAGCGACAGCACCTTCAACGGTAGCCTTGTCACCGCTAAGGGTTTCGTAAATATCGAATGCTTCCATACGTTCAGAAAATACCAGGTCCGCGCGGCGCGCCAGCACCGCGTCGAACAAATCTTGTTTAGTCACAAAATAGTAATGCGCAAGCGCAGCGTCAACATTAGCCAACTCTGCCACCTCGCGTATGGTGACACCATCGTAGCCGCGCTTCGAAAACAGATCCTCAGCAGCGTCGAGAATACTATCCGCCGCCACTACGCTGCCGTCAACCTTGCGCGGTCTACCAACCGTCGCCCGCTTGCGCTTCGTCGTAGGGATGGCTTCCGCGCTGCCCGCTGGTCGGCCTACCGCTCTACCCATTGCTCCCCCTTTATCGCAGCTGATCTCCATAACCGGTTATGCATGTCGATCACGCTCGGATTTGATCCACAGCATCGCATTTTTAATGCCCCATTTTATACAGAGAAACTCCATTCTAATTCCATTGGGGCGCATTAATGAACTATGTCGATATCTTTTATCTAAGCGATGATGGTTTGCGACTTTGTGCGCGCGATTATCCCGGACCAGGAAGCGATGCGCCCAGGCAACCCATGCTCGCACTACGCGGCGAAACTTCAGACATTTTATCTGCCCATACGCTGCATGAAATGGCACCGCGTCCATCACAACTGACAGCAATCACTGTTACTGGTCGCGGCCACGCGCCCACGCTTAACGAGCATGCTGCGCGCGCTACGATCATGCCGTTTCTGGCCGCGTTTACCCAGACAAAAGCCAGCTCATAGCCTGGCAAAAAACGCCGGTCATTTTAAATTTTCTCGGCGTTTCTCCCATGCCATTGGCATTTCAACCCTCGTACGCAACCGCGTACAATCACAGGCGTGCAAGGTGCCTTGCTGGTTAAACTTTAATTAGCCAAGGTTAAACGGGAAGCATGTGACTCAGGCGGCTAAAGAGGAATCACGCACTGCCCCCGCAACGGTGATTGGGTATTTTGGTGTGCATAACCACTGGATAATTTTTATCCGGGAAGGGCGCATCAAAAAGTGATGGACTAGCAATTCTTCACTGACCTATCAGTCCGGATACCGGCCTCGCACCTTGGCGCATTAATCTTTGTTGATGGATGCCCATGACGGTGTGCGCGAAGTGACTAATTGGCGCATGAAGACTCATGTGGCTTGCGGGGACGCTTGCTACTTTCTTGAAAATTATTATGAAATCTTTTATTTTTACCCGTTCAGGTTTTACTTTTTCATCGTCACTGGCAATTCTGCCTGCCGCTATTTCTGCCATACTCTCCGTGCCTGCTTCTGCCCAGCCAGTGCTTAATAATATGGTGGTGACCGCAACCCGCACCCCGCAAGACGCGGACACGGCACTTGCGCAAATCACCGTCATCACTCGTGCTGATATTGAAGCGGCTGGTTTCAGTAGCCTCACCGAACTACTCCAACGAAAAGCAGGCGTGGAGGTTCGCGCTACCGGCGGCGCGGGACAGCCTTCAGGGGTTTTTATCCGCGGCGCCAATAGTCAACATACCCTCGTGCTGGTGGATGGCTTGCGGCTGGGCTCATCAACGGCGGGTGGCGCAGCTTTTGAAAACATTTCGCTGGACTTGATTGAGCGTATTGAAATCGTTAAAGGCCCGCTTTCCGGCGTTTACGGATCTGATGCGATTGGCGGCGTGGTGCAAATTTTTACGCGCAACACAGACAAGCCACGCCTTAATGCCGAAGTCGGTATCGGCTCAAACGCCGCACGCTCGTTCAGTGCCGGCTTCACCACCACCGAAAGTAAAACCTCCGTGACGTTGAATGCAGGTTATCGCGAAGTCAATGCGCGCTCGGCATCCAACGCGCTTGCGGGTAGCTACATCTATAATCCGGATCGTGACCCCTACAGCAATGCGAACGTGCTTTTAAAACTTTCGCATACGCTGTGGCAAGGCGAAACTATTTCGGCGACCGCTTGGCAGTCTGTTGGCCGCACTCACTTTGACGCAGGTGCTGATACAAATCCCTCCAACAAGCAAATCCTGTCGGGCATTCAGTTGAGTTCGGACAATGAATTGTCACCGGGCTGGAAATCAAATTTTCGGATCGGCCAAACCACCGACGATATCCGCATTGATTCGTCCTTTCCCGGCACCTTCAAGACCGAGCAGAATCAGGCTGTTTGGTTTAATGAATTCAAAACTGCTGACGGCAGCATGAATGCGGGACTGGAATGGCGTGAAGAAAAAGTCGCCTCGACCACCCGCTACACCACCCGAACCCGCACCACGAGCGCGCTATTTGCCAGTTATCTTGAGCGCCGCGATGCGAACCAGCTGGACTTTACGGTGCGTCGTGATCAGGAAGATCAGTTCGGCAATCGCAATACCGGCTCACTTTCATATGGATTTCAGTTGACGCCGCAAGCCCTGCTTTATGTCCGCGGCGGACGGGCGTTTCGCGCGCCAAGCTTTAATGATTTGTACTATCCCGGGTTTTCAAACCCGTTATTACTGCCGGAACGCGGGGAACAAATTGAAGGCGGCGTCAAATTTTTTAATCGCGATTATCGCGCGTGCGCAGTTTATTTTGATAATAAAATTAATGATCTGATTCTGTATGATTTTGTTACCTCGCGACCACAAAATATTCGCCGTGCCCGGATCAAAGGTTGGGAGCTGAATGCCAGCACCAATCTGGCAGGCTTTGAGTTTGTGGCGGCGTTCACCATTCAAAAACCGGTTGATGCTGTCAGCGGTCTGCAATTGCGTTCGCGGGCTAAACAATTTGGCAATATCAGTGTGGCGCGATCATTTGGCGCATGGACATTCACCGCTGACGTCACCAGCAGCGGCGCGCGCTTCGATTCGGCCAATGAGTCCGCCACGGCCAAAATGAGCGGCTATGCACTATTAGGTGCGAATGCCCGTTATCGCATGGATAAAACCTGGACCGTCGATGTGAGCGCAACTAACCTGGGGAACCGGGACTATGTGTTGGCGCGCGGCTATAACCAGCCGGGCCGCACCATCTTTGTCACGGTACGGGCGGTGGCATTTTAAAATAAGCCTGGCTTACGGGTGTACGGGAATAGCGCTTAGCTGTTCGGTAGAAGGGGAGCGTGGGGTGAACTCCAAACTCCCCTTCAAGGTTATGTTACATCACCGCAACATAATGATGCTTTAGGGTGATCTTCGCGGGTAAGGCGGTAGCACCGGTTTGCGCATGGGCTCTTTGGTGATCTTGTCCATCAGATAACTAATCGCGGCATCAAGCTGCGCATCACCACCATTGAAGGTCGCATGCGGTAAATTGTCGACGCGCATATCAGGCGCAACACCCACTCCTTCCGTAATCCATGCGTTCTCTTTGTCATTATCGACAAACACGCCAGATTCGGCAGCACGCGCAATGCCGTTATCGCGCAGTCGATTTAGATCCGATAACCAAATACCCGCACCCGCTGTGGTCATGCCAATCAATGGTGCGATACCGAGCCGCTTCAATCCTTGCGCCATGGTTTCGCCGTCCGAATAAGTGTCTGCATCAATAAGTGCGATGACATGGCCACGGAACGCCAGCTGCTGATTTGCCTGCAATGAATCGGCGGTACGGGACTGCCAAAAATGCCATGCACGGCGCTGAAGTTTTTCAATGATCCAGCTATCAATAGAGCCACCACGATTGTGGCGCAGGTCAATGATCAAACCCTCGCGGGCAAACACCGGATAAAATTCACGCGCCCAGCGCGCTATATCGTTCGCGCCCATGGCCTGCAAATGCACATAGCCGATACGCTGATTGCTGCTGCCTTCCACCCTGATATTGCGCTCTCGTTCCCAGCCGAGATAGCGCAGCTCACGGTCACGACGCGGATCAATCGGACTCACAATTACATCGCGGGACTTGCCGCTGGATTCAGCTACCGTCAGCAGCACTTGTTTCTGCGTCTGGTTGCGCAACAATTCACCTAATGTTGAATATTTATCGGCGTGCAAACCATTAACAGCGGTGATCGTTTCGCCAATCTTCACATTGACTTCCGGCCGCGCCAACGGACTGCGCTCTTCCAGCAATTCAGGATCACCACCAAACAGCTTGATGACGCGAAAACCCTGCGGCGTTTTTTCCACATCGGCACCGAGACTCGATACATCAATCGTGTCCTGACCGCGCCGTATATCGCTGGCATTCACCTGACTGTGCAGCGCGGCTACCTCAGCGGTCATTTGTGCGATCACATCATTAACTTCGGCACGATCTGTGACGCGCGCCATCAACGGCTCATAGCGGGCGCGCGCCTTGCGCCAATCGATGCCGTGCATATCTTTGTCGTAAAAATAATCCCGATGCAAACGCCAGGCATCAACAAACATCTGCTTCCACTCTTCGCGCGGATCAACCGCAAAAGTCCAGTCGCGCAAGTTCACCGCAAAATTTACCTGATCCGGCGGTGGCGGCGCAGCCTTGCCTGCCTCGAATACGAATAGATCATTTGCGCGACGAATGAAAATTTTCTTTCGATCCTGCGTCAGCCTGTAAGCGCGAATTTCATCGAAAAATAATTCGACTGCTACGGGGGTGGCACTTGGCGACTCAATTGCGACTGAACGCAGCGACTTCTTGCCGTCAACGGCGGTTTCAGTCACCACGAAATAAAGCCGCTTACCGTCAGTCGATAGCTCACTATAATTGCCCGCCACCATTGGCACTTCATACAGGCGATCAGCCAGGCCTGCCAATATCAACGGGCTAATTTTTAGGCTGCCTGCAGGCTGGGCGTTCTGCTTGGAAACTGCGCGAGGAGCCTCACCAGTGCTAGAGTTTGCTTCTATGCTTGACTTTATTTCTGCCGGATTTTTTAGTAGTTCATCCGGCTTGAGATCGACCTTCTTCTCAGGCGGCTGCAGCTCATCCTTGGGCAAAAACGGCCAGCGCGCGCGTGGATCAAGCGCCAGCGCATAAATTTTCGATTGCCGATCAAAAAATGGCTCCGGGTTGCGTTGTCCCCATGGGCTGGTCACCAGTGATTGCAGATTGCGTTTCGATAAAAAATACAGCCATTTTCCATCCGGGCTAAAAGCCGCATCGCGGGCATCATAGCGGTCGCTGGTGATCTGCGTGCGCTTGCCGGTTGCAACCTCGATCAGATGCATGGCTTCGAAAAGATTATCGCCGCTTTTGCTGAATGCGATCCAGCGACTATCAGGCGACCACACGATATTTTCATGTTCATCGTTGGCGCTGCGATCAATTTGCTGATCGTCCCCGCTGGCCAAATTAAGCAGGAAAAGTCGGCGATCTTTATCGGCATGTGCAACCCATTTACCATCCGGCGAGGGTGCCAAGCGCTGTCTCAATATCGTCGCATTTTTGGTCAACTGCTTGCCTGGCCCGACCCCGTTTGCCGGATAGCGCCACAGCTCAACTTCACCGGATGTATCGGCAAAGGCGTAGATCGATTTACCATCCGGTGCAAATAGCGCAGCGCGTGCGCGCACCTCGCTTGCGCGCGTCACTTCGACGCGACGCCCGGCCCCCACAGGGGCGACAAATACCTGGCCGCGTGCGGTTATTGCCACCCGATCACCGTTAGGCGAGGGCTCAATATGGCTCACAAAATCCCATGGCGTCTTTACCCAGCGGGTGCGGACATGCTCAAAATCAGATTGCAGCGTGATGGCCAGTTTTTTATCTATGCTGGTCACGGTATCGAATGCATAAAGATCAGCGCCGCGCTGATAGACAATGGTTTTGCCGTCGACGGAAATCGATGCGCCGCGAATATCAAACTCTTGATAGCGGGTGTGCTGGGTAAGATCGCGCCCATTGGTATCCATCGACCATAAATTAAAACTGCCCACCCGATCTGAGAGGAAATAGATGCGGCTGGTTCCGCACATCGGCTGACGACTGGTGCCCTTATAGTCGCCGGTTAAAAGTATCGCTTCCGCGTTGTTGTTGGCTTTGGTGTTCGCGTTGGTGTTTATGTTTGCGTCAAATTTCCAAATTTGCTGTACCAGCCCGCCCTGATAGCGTTTCACGTTGTCTGAATTTAACGGCTGGCGCGTAAAAAACAGACTGCTGCTATTACCATTATTAAACTGATAGCAACCTTCTGCCGCTTCGGCAAGCGCGATGGGCAGGCTCGCACGAGTTTGGCGATCGACCGTGTAGAGCCGCATGGTCGGCTTTCCGGAGTAGCGTGCGGTGGCATAAATAACCTTGCCGTCTGGCGTCCATCCCTGCACGCGCGCAGCGTCGCCCTCAAAGGTAAGACGAGTGGGTTGCCCACCGCTAATGGGCATGACATAGACTTCAGCCGGCCCTTCATAGCGAGCGGTGAAAGCAAGCCATTTTCCATCCGGAGAGATAGCAGGGTTGGATTCTTCTGATGGGTGCGTCGTCAAGCGTTGAGCGACACCGCCTGAGGCTGCGGTTCGCCATAAATCACCTTCAGCGACGAATACCAGCGTATCGCCTGAAATCGCAGGCTGACGAAAATAGCCTAATTCTGCATGCGCGCTGGTGGATACAACCATCGCGATAATAAAACTCAGACCAACCAATCGGTAAATATGCTTCATTAAAAACTCCCTCACTGGATATAGGTTGCGCAATCGATTACGCGCTATTTTTAAAAACAAGCGTGACTGTAGCAGTTTGTGGTCGAGTCTATAAGCTTTGGCTTAGCGCCATTACGCAGCTTGTGCGCCAGCACTTTGCCTATCGCCCACTCACGGCTCGATAGAATTCTGTTATCTTCTTGCGATGACTCCTGATGCTATTGACCTCACACAAATCAAGCGTGCGCTTGTCGTCAAGCTGCGCCATCACGGTGATGTATTGCTGACCTCGCCCGTTTTTCAAGTGCTAAAAAACCATGCGCCCCAGATTGAGGTGGATGCGCTGGTTTATCACGATACCCGTGAAATGTTGACCGAGCACCCGGCCGTATCTGAAGTCTTCACGATTGATCGGGATTGGAAAAATCTCAATCCCTTTGCGCAAGGTTCACATGAATGGGCCCTGCTGCGCTCACTCAGAATGCGGCGTTATGATTTAGTGTTGCATCTGACCGAGCATCCGCGCGGCGCGTGGCTAACGCGTTTACTCAAGCCAAAATATTCGGTCGCGCAGCGCGCCATGGGCATCAATGAGGGCCGCGATTCGCGCTGGTGGAAATCAAGCTTTACCCATACCTACCCTACCCCACGCGCTACCTTTCGGCACACCGTGGAAAGCAATTTGGATGCGCTGCGCCGCATCGGCGTACAACCCAACGCTGCTGAAAAGCAGTTGGTGCTGGTGCCCGGCAAGGCCGCAGATGAAAAAGTCATGGCGCTGATCGCCGCTCACGGGATTGAGGCCAAACGCTTTATTCATATTCATCCGACTTCCCGCTGGTTCTTCAAGACTTGGCCGGCAGAAAAATTTGCCGCGCTGATTTTGGAGCTGGGTCGAGCGGGCTTAAAAGTGGTGCTCACCGCTGCCCCCACGGCAGACGAGCGCGCCATGATCGCCGCAATTAAAACTGAATTGAAAGCGCCGGTGGTAGATTTAACTGGCGCCCTGTCGCTAAAAGAGTTGGCCGCACTGACCGGTCAGGCACGTGCATTTGTCGGTGTTGATTCAGCACCCATGCATATGGCCGCCGCCATGCAAACCCCGACGGTAGCCTTGTTTGGACCATCCGGCGAGGCTCATTGGGGCCCGTGGGGGGTTGTGCACCGTATCGTGGCCTCAACAGACCCACGCCATACCTGCCGCCCCTGTGGTAACGATGGCTGCGGCGGCTCGAAGGTAAGCGAATGTTTGACTGAATTGCCGGTCACGCAGGTACTCGGCGCGCTCAATGAATTGCTGGCCACTCAGGCTGGTCAATAAAATTGACGCACGCATGAAGCTCGCATTGATTCGCGCCAAATACCATCCGTTTGGCGGCGCTGAACGTTTTTTGAATGATGCCGTTGCGGCGTTGGCCCATTGCGATCTTGAAATCGCACCAACCCTCTTTACGCGTGAATGGCCAGCGCAACTTGAAACCACACTCGCGCATCGCATCATCAACCCGCGCTATGCAACCTCCAGCGGGCGTGACCGCGGCTTTGCGCAGGCCGTGTGCAGTGCACTATCCGCCGACTCATTTGATTTGGTTCAGTCCTATGAGCGCTTGACTTGCTGCGATATTTATCATGCCGTCGATGGCGTTCACGCCGAATGGTTGCGGCAACGTCACCGTATTTCAAGTCCGATTAGATCCTTCGGAGTGGCGGTGAATCCGCGTCATCGCTATATATTGGCCGCCGAACGTGCGATGTTTACCTCACCTCGTTTCAAAGCGGCAATCTGTATTTCCGAGATGGTTAAAAACGATATCCTGCGCCACTTCAAGATTGATCCTGCCAAGCTGCATGTTATTTATAGCGGCGTGGACACCATAAAATTCTCGCCTGCGCTGCGTGCTGACTTTTTCGACACAACCCGAAATAAATTAGCCATTCCGCTGGATGTACCCGTCGCTTTATTTGTCGGCTCTGGTTTTGAGCGCAAAGGCTTAGCCAGTTTTCTGCGCGCGTTAGCCGCCACTAAAAACCACTATGGCATCGTCGTAGGTAAAGATAAAAACAGCGCTCGTTATCAGGCTATGGCGCAAAAACTTGGTTTGCAAAATCGAGTGCGGTTCACCGGTGGTGTAGCCGATACACGTCCCCATTACGCGGCCAGCGATGTGTTTGTGTTGCCCACGCTGTACGAACCATTTGGTTTGGTGTGCCTCGAGGCCATGGCTTGTGGTGTGCCGGTGATTACCAGCACCTCGGCTGGTGCGGCCGAGCTCATTCAGGCTGGTGTGAATGGTTATGTGTGTGATGCGCTGGATGTGGCAGCGATTCATCAAGCGATGGAACAGGCCACTGCAGTTGAAAATCATCTTGCGCTGCGATTGGCGGCGCGCGATACGGCGCTCAGATTTTCACTGCAAATGATGTCGGATCAATATATTGCGCTTTACCGTCAACTATTGAAAACCTGACAAGAGTCCTCCACATACCGCATTGGCACGTAAAATAGAGGTTCTGCTATTTTATCGCCCGAGCAAAACATTAATGTCCACCTCCACCACCGCGCACGCAACATTTGCCGATGACAAGCGTCTATATAAACGCCTGTTCGGTTATGTAAAACCCTATAAATGGGTGTTTATCGGTAGCTGCGTGGCGATGGCGGTCGGTGGTGCGGTTGAAGGCTCGTTTGCGCTTTTTTTAAGATACATGTTGGGCACCTTGTTTGAAGCAGGTAACCCGCAAAGCGCGGCCTATGCAGCCATCGGCATTGTGATGATATTTTTCATCAGCGGCATGTCGCATTTTATTTCAGGCTATGGCATGCAGTGGGTGGGCAACAGGGTCATCGTCGATTTTCGCAATCAAATGTTTCAACGTCTGATTCGTTTGCCTGCACCTTATTTTGATCAGAGCACCATCGGTACGCTGTTATCCAAGGTAACCAATGATGTGATTGGCGTTCAGGATGCATCCACGACCGCACTGAACGCGATGGTGCGTGGCGGCACCACCCTCATCGTCTTGCTCTACACCCTGTTTTCGCTCAATTGGAAACTCACTCTGATTACTTTTGCATCGATTCCGGTGCTGGCGATTATCATCAGGGCATTCGGTCGGCGTCTTCGTTTGATCAGCCGCCAGGCACAGACTGCGCATGCGGGCATTACAGATGTTCTGGAAGAATCTATTCGCGGCCAGAAAGTAGTTAAGGTTTTTGGTGGCGAGGCTTACGAGGCCAAACGATTTGACCAGGCCGCCAATGCGGTCCGGCGTATCAATATGAAGCATAGCGCCGCCGCCGCCGCCGCCACGCCACTCACCCATATCATTGTAGCCAGCGCCATCGCGCTCATTGTTTATCTGGCAGTGAGTAAAACCTTGGGCACGGCGATGACGTCTGCCGATTTCGTTACGTTTATTGTGGCCTCTGCGGGCCTCGTGCCGCAAATAAAGGGCTTGGCCAGCATCAGCGAGCGTTTACAAAAAGGCCTCGCCTCGGCTGAAAGCGTGTTCGAGCTAATTGATGCTAAAGCCGAAGCCGATGACGGCACGATTGCGCTTGACCGGGCTGAAGGCCGCATTCGTTTTGAGCATGTCTCACTTCAATATACAAGTCAGGCAACGCCCGCGTTAAATGATGTATCACTCACCATTCCTGCTGGTGAAACCATTGCGCTGGTGGGGCCATCGGGTGGCGGCAAGACCAGTTTTGTGAATTTGGTGCCGCGCTTTTTTGCGCCGACTGCAGGCACAATTTATGTTGACGATTTTTCACTGACTGAGATAAAGCTGGTTGATCTACGCCGCCAGATTGCTCTGGTCAGTCAAGACGTGGTGCTGTTCAATGACACCGTTGCGGCCAATATCGCTTACGGACGCGACGGCCACGCCACTATCGAGGAAATAACCGAGGCCGCACGGGCAGCAAATTGTCTAGACTTCATTAGCGCGTTACCACTGGGCTTTGAAACATCCATCGGTGAAAATGGCTCAAGGTTGTCGGGCGGGCAGCGGCAACGGCTGGCGATTGCGCGAGCACTGCTTAAAAATGCCCCAATTTTATTACTTGATGAGGCCACCTCCGCACTGGACAGTGAGTCAGAGCGTGCCGTACAAATAGCGCTGGATACCTTGATGCAAGGCCGCACCACCATTGTCGTTGCCCACCGTCTGTCGACGATTGAAAATGCTGACCGTATCGTAGTGATGGAGCATGGTCGTATTGTTGAAATCGGCCCGCATGCCGAATTGATCAAGCAGTCCGGGCTTTATGCGAGCCTGCATCGGCTGCAATTTGCGCAAAATTAAGTGCTGTGGAATAAGTCTCAACTACAACGCTTAACTAAAGCGATAAGCATCCATCGCCAGCACGCCACCCTCAAAGCCCAAAAATTTACGTTCTGTTCGGTAGTTATTGCTGGCCGCACCTAATGCCACAAACAGTGGCAGCAAATGTTCCTCAGTGGGATGCGCGCGCAGCGCATGGGGCGCACCGTCACGGTAAGCTAAAAGCGATTCAATATCTCCCGCTTTGATATGTTCAAACATCCACGCCTGGAATTCGTGCGCGTAGTTGCCGTCTACTGGTTTGCCGCCGCCCGCAAACCAATCGCCAAGATTGTGGGTGAGGTGACCGGAGCCGACGATCAATACATTTTGTTCCCGCAATGCAGCCAGCGCACGGCCAACCTGATAATGATGCACGGGGCCGAGCGAGGGTTGTACTGATAGCTGCACAATCGGCACATCGGCTGCGGGATACATCTTGAGCAGTGGCACCCAG
>JAYWCO010000278.1:0-2043 GCA_043780475.1 Burkholderiales bacterium
AAACCCATCGACAAGCTGGTGCTGGATCGGCAAAAAAAATTGCTGGAGCTGGGCAAATTCCGGGAAGTATCCGCCTAGTTGGTCGAGACGCCCAGGAGATTGACAGTTTCGGATGGTGAGGAAGTGAGCATGACTGAACCGGTTGAAGCTGTTCTCGAAAACCACGTTGCAGCATTTTTAGCGCGCCATCAAGCTATTGCTCAACCCAACGCTCCGCGCATGGCCGTAGCACTTTCCGGCGGCATCGATTCGATGGTTTTACTCGATATTTTGTATCGGCTGCATAGCCGCAATCCCCCGCCCAGCTTGGGGCCGCACTTTATTCTGACAGCGATTCATGTTAATCACGGCATCAGCCCTAACGCCAATAACTGGGCTGAATTTTGTCAAGCCGAATGCGCGCAACGCCACATCCCGATCACGGTTGAAGTGGTCACCGTTGATAGAAATTCGGGCGCAGGATTAGAGGCCGCTGCTCGTGAGGCGCGCTACGCCGCACTGATTAAAACCGATGCCGCCATTATTCTCACTGCACAGCATCAGGATGACCAGGCTGAAACCGTGCTGCATCAAATGTTGCGCGGCACCGGGCTGAACGGTCTGGCCGCGATGGGTGAGGCGAGGGCGCTATCAGCGACGCAAATCTTGCTGCGCCCATTACTCGCGGTCCGCCGCGAGGCGATTGAGGCTTACGCAACAGCGCGCGCGCTCAACTGGATTGAAGATGAATCCAATACCGACACGGCCTACACCCGCAACTATATTCGCCATACATTAATGCCCGTGATCGTACAACGCTTCCCGCAATACACCGATTCGCTCGCACGTACCGCGCAGCATGCAGCCGAGAGTGCGGCGTTGAACGATGCACTGGCGAGAATCGATCTAAAGTGGAGCGGTGTCGAGGCTTTTGCCGATGCGCTTGACACGCTGCCTCGATCGCGCCAAGTCAATGCGCTGTATCACTGGTTACGCTGGCAAAACATACATTCAGCCTCGCGCGCACAATTGGAATCATGGGCCGCACAACTTTTTCGGGCAGCGCCTGACAGTAAACCGCATCAAGCCGGCGGACACGATTTTGTGATTCGACGACAACATGATCGGCTCATATTGGTCGCGCAAGCCGTATAGCGAACCGCCAAGCTAATGGTTGATGAATGAGAAATAGTTGCCCAGCTAAACCCAAAGGTAAAAATGAATATGCAGCCCCGTTCTCAAAAAATTATGAATGCAGTTACCTGCAGTATTATCGCCAGTATTGGCGTCATCATTAGCAGCGGTTATGCGCACAGCGAACCTGTCTCTGCATCCTCAACCTCAACCACACAGCAATCCATCCAAAAGGCAAAAATCATGACCCACCACGCCACCGGAACCTTCGACGTCAAGCTAGCCGCGCAAGCGCCCGTAGAGAATGCTGATCCTGCCGCCCCCGGCAGAATGACTATCGATAAACAATTTCAAGGTGACCTAAGCGCCAAAAGTAAGGGCCAAATGCTGGCGGCCCAAACGGGTGTTAAAGGCTCCGCCGGCTATGTTGCGATGGAACGCGTCACCGGCATTTTGCAAGGCCGCAGCGGCAGCTTTGTGCTCCAGCATACCGGCACCATGAATCGCGGCGTGCCCACGCTATCCGTCACCGTCGTGCCTGATTCCGGCACAGAACAGCTGGCGGGACTCAGCGGCAAGATGAATATCATCATCGCCGATGGCAAGCACTCGTATGAGTTCGACTACACGATCACGACGCAGCCGTAAACGACATTAACTTAGGCCCCGGACGTGCGCCCGCAGTTTGTACATTGCGAGGCTGGGCTTCTCCGAGGAAGGTACGCGAAACAATTTTTAAAATGTCAAAAATTTAAAACTGAACAAATGCACCATCGCTAAAATTTAAAACCACCTTCCCCGGAAAAGCGTGCCCCGGTATGCTTAAAGCCGGGGGAAACAGCCTTATTAGTTTTTAGCGTTTCGCGCATTTCCGTAGCCCAAGTTCGTAGCTCCTTTCCATACGCCCGATAAGCGCATCGCAAAATCTCC
>JAYWCO010000279.1:0-1587 GCA_043780475.1 Burkholderiales bacterium
TTGTCGCTGACCAACGCGGCAGGATTGTGCTCGACGATGCTGGTGGCGTGGGGCATAGGCAGCTTGGTTTTTGGTGCGGTATCGGATCGTGTTGAACGCCGAAAATCGATTTATATCGGCGGGCTCGCGATTGCGCTGCTGCTGTGGGCGGCGCTCATTTTCACGCCACGTCTGTCGTATTTTTGGCTGGTGGTGTTAATTGCGGCAACGGGTTTTTTTGCGAGCTGCTTTATTATCAGCTTTGCCTTCGCCAAAGAGTCCGTTCCGGCGCGGCTGGCGGGCACGGTCTCCGGGGTGTCAAACATGGGCGTGATTCAGGGGCCGATGTACATGCAGCCGCTGGTCGGTGTGATCTTGGACCGCCACTGGCAGGGCACCATGCTCGAAGGCAAGCGCGTGTTCGATATCGCTTCTTATCAGCAAGGTTTTTCGATGATCCTGATTTGGGGCGTGATCGCGCTGGTGCTGCTATGTTTTACGCAAGAGACGTATTGCCGACAGGCCGAATAATTATGCAATCCGCGGTGTTTTAGGCTGCACTCGCTTATAGGCCAACCAACAGGCCAGACCCGTCAGCATCAGGCCTACCATCGCAATGGCGAGCAATTTTGGCGAATGCGATACAGCGGGCGAAATGACCCCGGCGACCAATGCGTTGGTGATGCCGGAAATAAAACCTTGAAGCGATGCTGCCATGCCACGACGCGTGGGAAACATGTCGAGCACTATCAGCGACAGCGACGGCATCGCGCAGGCGCTACCAATCGCGTAGGCAAATAATGGGATCACCGCCCACGGGATGGACGGCGCAAATATGAGCGCGTAAGCCAGATTGACGAATGCGGCAACAAACATAATGCGGTAGCCCAAATTCACCGTTCGTCTGAGGCTTAATTTGCCCGCCACGCGGCCTGAAATAAATGCGCCCACCATAATGCCGGTAATGCCTGGAATGAATAGCCACGCGAATTCCTGCGGGCCCAGTTTTAGCGCTTCGGTGGCGTAGACCGGCGCTGACATGAAATATAAAAAGAACGCGTTAAAGTTAAAACCGACCGCCAGCGAGAGCAGTAAAAACGGCATGTTGGAGCCAACCACCTTGTAACCCGTCAGCAGCGGTTGTGGGCGGAAAGATTGGCGCTTGTCTTCCGGCAGAGTTTCATGAATCGACAAGACGATGATGACGATGAGCGCGGCGGTGATGGCAGCCAGAAACCAAAAAATCGCATGCCAGCCAAATGACACATAAAGCTGTCCGCCTATGATCGGGGCGATCGCCGGGGCGATACCGAACCACAGCGTCACCATCGACATCAGGCGCTGTGCATCGGTCTCATCAAATAAATCGCGAATCATCGCGCGGCCGACCACCATTCCGCTGCCGACTGACAAGCCCTGAATCGCGCGAAAAATGAGCAGCTGGCTGATGTCATTCGACAACGCGCAGCCGATGGAGCCAATCAAAAATCCGACCAGCCCAATCACCACAATTGGTTTACGGCCGAAACTGTCCGACAGCGCGCCGTGAAATAAAAACATGAATGCAAACGCGGCCAGATAGACCGACAGTGTTTGCTGCATCTGCAG
>JAYWCO010000280.1:0-3207 GCA_043780475.1 Burkholderiales bacterium
GTTTTGATTCTGCTTCCGCCGCTTTGGGTTCGGGTTGGGGTGAGGGCGCGGCCCCCGCACTTTCTTCTAGCAGCAACACCACCGCACCCATCGAAACCTTATCCCCCAACTTCACTTTGATTTCCTTCACCACGCCGCTATGCGATGCAGGTACTTCCATCGTCGCCTTATCGCTTTCGAGTGAGACGAGTGAGTCTTCTTTTTTGATCGTGTCGCCGACCTTGACCAAAATTTCGATCACGGGAATATCGGCGAAATCACCAATATCAGGAACCTTCACTTCAATGAGATTTGCCACGCAAATCCTCCTAGATTTTTTTGTTTTTTAGCGTTAGTTTGTAATGTGAAGCAAGAGATCAGGCGCTGAAATGATCACACTGTCCAAGGCGCGGGTTTATCGACGTCGATGCCATATTTTTTGATCGCCTCAGAGACTGTTTTCAGCTGAATCGTGCCTTCATCTGCCAACGCTTTCAATGCAGCGATAACAACATAGTAGCGATTCACCTCGAAAAACTTGCGCAGTTGATTACGGGTATCCGAGCGGCCATAGCCGTCCGTGCCCAGCACGGTAAATTTACGGTCGTTAATATACGGGCGAATCTGATCGGCGAAGCTGCGCATATAGTCGGTCGCAGCGACTGCCGGGCCTTTGTGGCCCTTGAGCAATTTCGCCACATGCGGAACCTGCGCTAGCGCTTCGGGATGCAGCATATTCTGGCGTTCCGCAGCCATGCCGTCACGGCGTAATTCCGTGAACGATGTACAGCTCCAAATATCACTGACCACGCCCCAATCGAGCTCCAGCAACTCCGCGCCCGCAATCACTTCGCGGAAGATGGAGCCTGAGCCCATTAACTGCACGCGCGGCTTTTTGGTTTCTTTCGATTCGCGGAATAAATACATGCCCTTGAGAATGTCGGCCTCAACGCCTGCGGCGGTTGGCATCGCCGGATGGGTGTAGTTCTCGTTCATCACGGTGATGTAGTAATAAATCGGCTCCATCTTCTCGTACATGCGCTTCAAACCGTCATGCAGGATGACAGCTAATTCATAGCTGAATGTCGGGTCATACGAGATGCAATTCGGGATCGTGGCCGACATCAAATGTGAATGGCCGTCTTCATGTTGCAGGCCTTCGCCGTTCAAGGTGGTGCGGCCAGATGTGCCGCCCAGCAGGAAGCCGCGTGCCTGCATATCGCCCGCTGCCCATGCCAGATCGCCGACGCGCTGGAAACCGAACATGGAATAGAAAATGAAGAATGGAATCATGTGCTGGCCGTGGTTTGCGTAGCTGGTGCCGGCCGCCATCCATGAGCAGAATGCCCCTGCTTCATTAATGCCTTCCTGCAAAATCTGGCCGGCTTTATCTTCCTTGTAGAACATCAATTCGCCCGCATCGACTGGTTCATAGAGCTGGCCCACGGAGGAATAAATACCGAGCTGGCGGAACAAGCCTTCCATGCCGAAGGTGCGCGACTCATCCGCAACAATTGGCACCAAACGCGGGCCGAGTTCTTTGTCTCGGGTCAGTGCGGTGAAGGCACGAACAAACGCCATCGTGGTAGAAATTTCGCGCTCTTCGGTCGATTTCAGCAGTGGTTCGAAGATCGACAATTCAGGTACTTTGAGCGCAGGGATATTCGGGAAGCGCGCCGGTAGTGAGCCGCCGAGTTTGGCGCGCGCAGCTTTCAGGTATTGAATCTCGGGCGAATTTTCCGCAGGTTTGTAAAACGGAATATCACCGATCACATCGTCTGCCACCGGCACATTAAAACGATCACGGAATTGCTTTAGTGAAGCCAAATCCATTTTCTTTTGCTGATGGGTAATGTTCTGGCCTTCGCCGGCTTTACCCATGCCGTAACCTTTGATGGTCTTGGCCAAAATTACGGTTGGCTGGCCTTTGTGCTTTACCGCTTGTGAGTACGCCGCATAAACCTTATACGGATCATGTCCGCCACGATTCAAGCGCCAGATATCTTCATCTGACATCGAGGCGACCATTTTTTCCAGCTCAGGATATTTACCAAAAAAATGTTTGCGCACATACGCGCCATCGCGGGCTTTGTAGTTTTGATATTCGCCATCCACCGCTTCCATCATGCGGCGCGACATAATGCCTTCTGAATCTTTCGCAAACAGCGGATCCCAATAGCGACCCCAAATGACCTTCAATACATTCCAGCCGGAACCACGGAAATCGGCCTCCAGTTCCTGAATAATTTTGCCGTTGCCGCGAACCGGGCCGTCAAGTCGTTGCAGGTTGCAGTTGACTACAAAAATTAAATTGTCGAGTCCCTCGCGTGAGGCCAATGCAATCGCCCCCAGCGATTCCGGCTCATCCATCTCGCCATCGCCCATGAACGCCCATACCTTGCGGCCCTCGGTATTGACGATGCCGCGATTATGTAAATACTTCATAAACCGTGCCTGATAAATCGCCTGAATCGGCCCCAAGCCCATTGAGACAGTCGGGAATTGCCAAAAATCAGGCATTAACCAAGGATGCGGATAACTTGAAATGCCGTGGCCATCGACTTCGCGGCGGAAGTTTTCGAGCTGTTCTTCGGTGAGGCGGCCTTCCAGGAAGGCGCGGGCATAAACACCCGGAGCCGAGTGGCCCTGCATAAAAATCATGTCGCCGCCGTGGGCTTTGGAAGGCGCGTTCCAGAAATGATCAAAGCCGATGTCGTACAACATCGCAGCCGATTGATAGCTCGCGATATGGCCGCCTAATTCGGATGACTCCTTGTTAGCACGCAGCACGAGGGCAACGGCGTTCCAGCGGATAATGGAGCGCAGCTTGTGCTCCATTTCCTGATCGCCCGGCAGCGCGTCCTCAGCATGTGGCGGAATAGTGTTGATGTAGGCGGTATTGGCCGAGTAGGGCAGATTGGAACCTGAGCGTCTGGCCTTATCTACCAGCGATTCAAGCAGGTAATGTGCACGGTCGGGCCCTTCGATTTCGAGCACACTTTCCAGCGCGTCAAGCCATTCCCGGGTTTCTTGCGGATCCAGGTCATCTAGCAGGAAAGCAGGACGGTCCATATTGAATACTCCTCATTTTTATTAAGCTAATTTATGATTTCTATCAATACCGCATTAAACCGCATTCCGCTGCAGCGCGCTATGTGCAACACGGAAAAGCACTTTTGACGTCGGCAAGGCAATAAATTGTTGAGGGCAATTTTTCAAGCAATTCAT
>JAYWCO010000281.1:0-3328 GCA_043780475.1 Burkholderiales bacterium
GTAACCGGATACGAAAATCGAGCGTCAAAATATCGCGCCCGCATTCAGTCAGAAGCCCGGCAAGACACCGCAGAAAACACCGAAGCAAAAATCGGCCACCAGCGATGTGCCGGTACTGCCGACGTTCCCTAAAAATGACGGCAAATCCAGGCTCGACAAAGCGCCAGTTGGAAAATTGAGTGCGCCGCAAACCGATAAAAAAGTCGTCACCTTCACCAGCGCCAATCCGCCGACGACACCCGTTGCGGGCTTTGCGACCGAGCATGTGGTGGGTAAGCGTAAGTCCAAGCCTGAACCTGAATCTGGAGCTGGGCTTAAATCACTGCCGACCTCAAAAAATTCGCAGCAGGCGAAAAATAAAAACACGAGTAAAAACACCAGCAAATCCAAAGCCACTGGCGCGCTGCTCAATAAAAAGAAAAAGAAATGAAGCCGCAAGTCGTATTCGGTTTTCACGCGGTCACCTCGCGGCTGCGGGTGCGCGCCGAGAGCGTGCGCGAGATGTATGTTGATGCCAAGCGCATTGATAAACGCATGGAAGATTTGCTTGCGCATGCCAAGGATAAAAGCGTGCGCGTCATGCAGGTGGACGGCGCCCGGCTTGATGGCATGACCGGCAACGCGCGACACCAGGGTGTGGTCATTTTGGTGGAGGCCAGCCAGCTCCCGCAGTTTGTGGATGATGTGCTGGAAGAGCTAACCGTGCCGCCGTTTCTGCTGGTGCTGGATGGCGTCACTGATCCGCATAATCTGGGTGCCTGTTTACGCGTCGCGGATGCGGCCGGCGTCCATGCGGTGATTGCACCGAAAGATCGCAGCGTGGGCCTGACCGCTACGGTGATGAAAGTCGCATCCGGTGCTGCCGAGAATGTGCCCTATATCACCGTTACCAATCTCGCACGCACCCTGAAAGAGCTTAAGGCGCGCGATATCTGGATCGTCGGCGCAGATGAAAACGGCAGCAAAGATTTATTCCATGCCACCCTAAAAGGCCCGCTAGCCTGGGTGCTTGGCGCGGAAGGCGAGGGCTTGCGTCGCCTGACCCGCGAGAACTGCGACGAGATTATCAACATTCCGATGTTCGGCTCAGTGGAAAGCCTGAATGTATCCGTCGCCAGTGGGGTTTGTTTGTTTGAATCAAGACGGCAGCGCGAAGCCGGTTGAATAGAAATCGACAACGGTAATCCGAAATAATCCAGCGGAAAATTATTGATCGCCACCTGCGCAGTCTCCATAGCAACCAACACACACCGACAATAAAAAATTTAGCGAAAATTTAATAAAAATCAAGCATCGGCGAGGCGTTTGGAGCACTTATGCTTCGAGAACGCCGCCAATAAAAGACTTTAATTATTTAAAACGATATGTTGATGTCAAGCTGGCTTTGGCATCTTCAAAGCTGCCGAAGACACAGGTCGCCAAAATTCCGCGGGGCGTTGGCATTTATGTTGAAGCTGGGGTGAGATAAGGCGGCGCGCCCAACTCAAGCAAGATCGAGTATCGCCTTCACTGCATTGACGGTTCTGGATTCACCACTGCCTTGAATGGTGGCGACTGTAGCGTTCATATCGTTAAGTGCAGATTTGAGGCGTGCATGAATAGGACCTTGCACATGAGCGCCGTCACGCTGCAAGCCGTCTGGCGCCCATTCGATATCCGGCAACAGCAGCAGCGTTAATGCGTAGCGTGCATGTAATTTGCGAGCTTCCGGATAAAGCGATCTATCTGAAAAAACATAGTCGCTGTAGATCGCGGTGAGCAGTGGCGCGGTATCACAAAACACATAGGGCGCATGGCCTTCAAGCGCTAAACTGATGGCGAGATTCTCGCGGGCGACTTGTAAATCCATTATCGATGGCTGCTCGTCAGGACGCGGGGTGCGCTTTTTTTCATCGCAAAATTCACGCAGGTATTCTGCGACCCATGGACATGAAAATTGCTGTGCCAGCGACTGCGCCAGGGTGGTCTTGCCGGTGCTTTCAGCGCCGAGAATAGCAATAAGTTTGAGTGATGTGCCGGACACGGTTAGGTATTGCCTGCTATTTTATGCGCGGCTAATTTATGCCACCACACTCGCCAGCCCCACAGGGCCAGCGCTAAAAAGAGGCCATACAAAATAGCGGTAAGCGGTAATTGTTTATACACAAACAATGCAATACTGACGACATTGACGATCAGCCAGAGCGGCCAGTTTTCGATATATTTTCGCCCCAACAGCACCGTACCGACTATGCTGCCGGCGGTTAAGAAGCCGTCAATAATGGGCACATTGCTATCGGTAATAGAATGCAGCAAGGCACTGCATGCGGCCCATAGCAACGCCCACGCCAGCAGGGTTGTGCGCCAACCTTGACGATTAAGCGAGGCGATTTTTAAAGGCGCAGGTGGCATCGAATTTTTACCATCACCCGCGCTTGTCCGTACCCCCGCCCTTACGTCATTCAGCCATTGCCACCAGCCCCACAAAGCACTGACCGCGAAAAAAATATTTACACCCGCTTCGCCATACAGCTTGCTGGCAAAAAACAGCCAGGCGTACAGTAAGCTCGCGATAAACGTTAGTGGCCATGCCCAGTGAATTTCGCCCACATTACAGGCAATATTGGCGATGGCGAGCACAAACGCGATCAGCTCAAGCCAGGTAACTGCCGTGCTGAAAAGGGTAAACGCAATCTCAAGCATGGGCTTACCAGTCGGTACTTAAACTCAAGCGCAGCGTGCGCGGCGTCGAGGGGAAAATATAAATACCGCCCCATGGCTGCGTTGGAGCTTCTCGCCAGTAGATACGGTTAGTGGCGTTTTCGAGATTGACGCGCCACAGGAGCGGGTGCGCTGGCAGACTGGCTAAGCGTTGCAGGTAGCGCAGGCCCAGATCGAGTTGTTGGCCATGGGGTAGGGTGACACTGCCGTCTGCGGTGGCGGTCTTGCCCGCTTGCGCGGTAGCCAGTGCATTGACGGCCAGCCCCGGCATGATAGCAATTTTATAATCAGCGAAAATTGAAGCTGCCAGGCGCGGCACATTGGTAATGCGTTTACCGATTAAGGTTTGATCTTCGGCGCGAATAAAGGTGGCATCAAGGGCTGTGGCACTGGCTTGCAATGAAAGCGCTGCATTCAGCTGACCGGTTGCGTTCAGCTCCATGCCGCGATGACGGGCAGTTTTAGTGCCAACCATGCGGATCAATTTAGCGTCTCCGTTGCTCATCATGGTGCGATCTTCAGCATAAGGCTTGGTGATATCAAATATAGCGGTCGTCAGCAGCAGACGTGGATTGATTTGCCACTTCGCGCCAAGCTCAATCTGTCGGCTTTTGAGTGCGGGCAAGAC
>JAYWCO010000282.1:0-10037 GCA_043780475.1 Burkholderiales bacterium
ACAAAAATATTGCCGGGATGCATATCCGCGTGAAAAAATCCATCACGGAAAACCTGCGTGAAAAATATTTTTACGCCATCAACAGCGAGCCGCTCAATATCGATATTGTGAGCCTTGATCTGGGCAATATCATTTACCGGAATCGCATCAATGCGCTCCATCACCATGACTTCCCGGTGGGTGTAGTCAAAATAAACTTGCGGCACATAGAGCAGCGTGCCATCCGCAAAATTACGCCGTAAGGTAGACGCATTGGCGGCTTCGCGAACCAGATCCAGCTCATCATGAATCGCGTTTTCGAATTCGGCTACTACCTCTTTTGATCTGAGCCTTTTGCCATCTTCAAAGGTTGCTTCCACCAAATCGGCAACGACGTAGAGAAGCGCGATATCGTGATCAATCGTTTCACGAATATTGGGTCTGAGTATTTTTATTGCGACTTCGCGGCCCTGAAATTTACCGTCGGCCAACACCCCGAAATGCACCTGTGCAATGGAGGCACTGGCGACGGGCGTGAGATTAAATTCGGAAAACACTTCCTGATAGGGGCGCTGGTAAACACGATTCAGCGTTTCAATCACCCGCTCGGCCGCAAATGGCGGCACCTGATCCTGCAGCTTGGCTAACGCGATCGCGATATCCGAGGGCACCAGATCAGGTCGGGTGGACAGTAGCTGACCAAATTTTATGAAAATCGGCCCCAGCGTTTCCAACGCCAACCGCAGCCGCACACCGCGCGGCTCATTAAATGTGCGCCAAAAGAAAACCCCGCCGATCAGCGAGCGTGAAAAGCCATTCGGCAGAAATTCATCGAGCCCATAGCGAATGACCACTGAGGATATTTTTAAAAATCGAAAAAGGCGCATGGCTATAGCAATATAAAACAGGTTTCTATCAAGCGGCCTTGCCATACTCCGCATAAAAATACGCGAATTTAGCCGATAAGCACGGTTAGTCGAGGTTTTAGACTGGTTAGAAATGCACCATATCACAACCGCTGAGCGGGACTGTGCAGAAAAATTCAGCCCCTTAACAGCGGGGTCAAATCTGCGCGTCAAACAAGCTGCGCCACCATGATTTTACCCGCGCCTTGGCAGCGTGCAGTAACAGCCGCATTCCCTGATAGGCGGGTAGCGCACGTACATAGGCGTAGAGCCGCTGTTTCCACGCATTAACGATGTTGTAAGTGCTGGCAAACCAGCTAATCGTCATTAGCGCCTTTTTGGTGAGCGAAAAAATCCGCGCTAAAAAAGCGGTGCCAATGATTTTGGCCATAATAAACACAGCGGCACCGAGCATGCTCTGGCCATGCGCGATTAGCCAAAACGCAGCCAGCTTGAACGGTAATAAAACCGCCGCGGGAATCACAAAGGCAATGAGCGCAGCATAAGGCGGCAGCCTCGATATTTGGCGCTCCAGCCAGCGTATCGGTGGCAACAACGCTAACCACGCCATGAACACGAGCATCGAATCCCATAGCCACTCCTCAAGGAAAATCCATAGCGCTACCGGCACCGCAATCAGGGCATTGACTAGGCGGCGAGGAAGACTCTTGATTGGCGGTGGGGCCAAGGGAGCCGGAAGGACCGGGGGGGCCGGAGGGACAGAAGGTCCAGAGGGACGGGGCTTATTCACAAGTCTGGATTTTAAATAGCCGCGTTACGCAAATCAGCTTAAGCTGAATCAGACAACGTGTTAAGTTTGGCGTTGATACGCGCTTTAATCTTTGCCTCGATTCTGGCTTCAAGACGCGCCACGTCGTCACGAAGCTTTTCGTTGGTGAGCGCCAGCGATTCCAGCGCCTGATGCGTAATAAAAGCGCGCTTTTCTTCAGCCAAATATTCAACCATGTTTTCATTGAGGCGCGTAGTTGCGTCTTGCTGCCATGTGCCCAGCGATTTCACCGTGCCTACGATGCGGTGCGCAGCAATGTCACCCACAAGCTTGCTTAAATCTTCCTCTACATCCCATTCAATATTGCGGCCAATGGTCGACAGCGTGGCAGCAAATTCACTATCCCCGTTGAATGAAATTTCTGAAAACGCGCTGTCATCACCTCGCAGCAAGCGCGGAATTAGCTTGAGTGGAATCGCAAAGGCCACGTCTGGCCTGGCGCTTGAGGCACTTTGACCGTTCCGGCCAGTCCGGCCGTCCCCGCCATTTTGATTCATGGCACGTTCGCCCACCATTTCCATTTCGCCTGCCGCCGTCACCCGCATCAGCGTGACCGCTTCACCGATTGGCCCTATTTGCGCAGAAACAGTTTTGCCTTGGTGCGTGCTGAGACGCTCACGCGCCATCGGGTAGTCCGACAACACGCGATTAAATAATTTGATGATCGAGAAATTTGCGGGGTTCAAAGTTGTAATTCAACGATATAAATCAGGCGAGCTGTTGAATACCGGCCAGACGCCAAGTCGATTTAGCATCCAGCAGATTTTTCACCACATTCCAAACTTCGTCAAACGCTTCGGGTGGTGCACTCTTTTCTTCGCGAATCGTTCCGGTGTAGCGCACGCTGGCAATCGCGCGATCATTTTCGGTCACCACTTCGAGCACCTGCACCACTAGCGTAACCACCTCGGTAAGCTGGGCAACATTATCGCGCTCCTGGATTTGCAGCGTCAGCTCGGCATACATTTCAGGGGTTGTAAAGTCGCGAATATCGGCCATATCTTTGGCGTCATTGGCGGCCTGCAGACGAATGAAGGCGGCGTGCGCCTGGCGCTCAAATGGGGCGATCTCAAAATCGGCAGGAATACGTGGATTCGCGGTGGCAGATTCGATTTCGGCGATTGACGCATTACCTGCAAGGCGACTGCCAATTTCGGGCGCAACCAAACGACCGCCACTCGCGTCTGGCATCGCTAACGCACCAAAAGCCGGGCGCGGTGGCGTTGCGGGCAGAGATGGTGAAGGCGCATACTGCATGACGCTTGCCCCGCCGTTGTTTTGTTCGGCCCGCTTCCGCATGAACATACGAAATAGCATAAATGCACCAAACGCCAGCATCGCAATTAGCACTATGTCCATCAATTTGATACCGTCAAAGCCATGACCCATCAGCATGGATGCCAGCAACCCACCGGCTGCCAACCCGGCCAGCGGCCCCAGCCAGCGGCTCATGCCGGGCTTTGCGGGGATGGACGCCGCACCGGCGGCAGCGTTTGTCGGAGACGCTTGAGATGGCGGGGTAGATGGATTGGCCGTGTTGGATCTAGGCGCCGTGCCTGCGTCCTTTTGCACCGATTCACGCTGCATACCGGTTGACTTACCACCGCCTAGACGCTGTTTCGCATCGACCTCAACGGTTAAAGCTATCGCGAAAATGGCGATCATAACGCTCACGACAAAAAATTTCATATTGCCTTTGATAAATATTGGATGTCTAGCACCGTTAAGACCGCCCTCGTTAAACAAAATTCAACTACGCAAGATTCAGCCGCGCGCATTCAATCCCGCCTCTGATGAAGTTCGCTTGCGTCTGCTTCTGGGCCGACACGCAGCGAAATACAGATACATTGTGTTGCTTGTTATTTGCGGACTTTATAGCTGTAGTTCAGCATGACATCGGCCGAGGTTTTGTTTTCCCACATTAAACAAAATTCCTCGCGCACTTGCGCTTCATAGCTGCCCGTTTCGCCCAGTGTGCGGTCGGTTTTTAGGGGGTAGTAAACCGCCTCGCCCTTGTGATAGTGCAGATTGAAATTAACTTTTGCGCTTGCATCGAATTGATATTCAAGGGTTTGTGCCGCGTTCAGCACCATGCATTTTTCATGTATTTTGCCAGGCTTGATCGTCACAGGTTTTGCAGCGGATTTAGCTTCTGGCACGGGCGCTAAAGCGCTTGCACTCAAGGCCACTGTCATGCTTAATGCAGAAACAACTGCTGCCAGTGTTGTTTTTGATCTGAATTGCTGCTGTTGTGTCAACTTCATAGTTTGATCCCTTTATGTAGCGCCACCACACCGGCAGTGAGGTTGAAATATTCAACTCGCGACAGGCCCGCTGTTTCCATCATAGTTTTGAGCGTTTCCTGATCAGGGTGCATGCGAATAGACTCTGCAAGATACCGATAACTGGCCTCGTCCTTTGCAACATATTTGCCCATCAGCGGCAGCAAATTAAATGAGTAAATGTCATACGGCTTTTTGAGTGATTCATGCACTTTAGAAAACTCCAGCACCAGTAGGCGACCACCCGGCTTGAGCACCCGCGTCATTTCTGCCAGCGCGAGATCTTTATGCGTCATATTGCGCAGGCCGAAGGCAACGCAGACCAGATCGAAAGATTCGCTGGCAAAGGGCAGTTTCTCGCCGTCACACAGTGCGCTCGGTGTGACTTGTCCCGCGTTGATCAGACGATTCCGCCCAACCTTGAGCATGGCTTCATTAATATCGGTCTGCCACACATTGGCCGGGCCAGCGATCTTGGCAAACGCAATCGCCAAATCCCCGGAACCGGATGCGACATCCAGCACCTTTTCACTAGGCTTTAAATTCGCAAGATCAACGGTAAATTTTTTCCAAAGGCGATGCATACCACCAGACATCAGATCATTCATGATGTCGTAGCTCGGTGCTACCGAGGCAAAAACCTCGCGCACTTTGGCGGATTTTTCTGTTTCGGGGACTTCCTGGAAGCCGAAATGGGTTGTTTTAGTCATTCAATGCTCGCTCCTGTTACGGGCACTCATTATTGTCTGCTGGCGCCGACTTGCTGCATTCGCGCAAGGTAAGTTTGCCAATAACTTTCCTGTTTAGCACCAAGGTCATAAAGATAATCCCATGAATAGAGCCCCGTGTCGTGACCGTCTGAAAACACCAGCTTTATCGCGTAAGATCCGACCGGCTCAATCGCACAGATATCTATATTTTTCTTGCCCACTTGCAACACTTCCTGACCTGGCCCATGCCCTCGCACCTCGGCAGAAGGGGAAAAAACCCGCAATAGCTCACAGGAAAAACGAAACTGTTTGCCATCGTCAAAAGTAATTTCAAGCTCGCGCGATTTTTGGTGAAGTTTGATTTCGGTAGGACGGGGAGAGGTTGGGGTTAGTCCAGCCATATTGAAAACCTATTCAAATGAATTGACATGATACTTGGAGACGGGCAACAGGGGTTGGACATCCAATCTTGATCCCCCAACATAAAAGCTGTCACACAACCTTCACAAAGCTGAAATATGATGAGTGGGTTGATAAATGCTAAATAGCGACAAGCAAAGGCTAAAAATGAACCCGACAATTATGGTGGTGGAAGACGAACCGGCGATTCAGGATCTCATCCAGATCAATCTTGAAATGAGCGGCTATCGTGTCTTGACGCACGACAGCGCAGAAGATGCTTTAAAACATATTCAAATTGAGTTGCCCGATTTGGCTCTGCTTGACTGGATGCTGCCGGGGATGAGCGGCGTGGACATGGCGCGCCGCTTGCGCAGTGACTCCCGCACCAAAACCCTACCGATTATTTTGTTGACGGCGCGTGGAGAAGAAGAAGACAAGCTCAAAGGTCTGGAAACCGGCGCCGATGATTATATGGTGAAGCCATTTTCAGTCCGCGAATTGGAGGCGCGGATTAAAGCGGTGCTGCGCCGCCGCGCGCCAGAATTAACCCAGGACGTTATTGAATATCACGGTTTAAAACTGGACCCGGCTTCGCACAAGGTGTCTGGCAACGCCAGAACCCTCAACATGGGGCCTACCGAGTTTCGCTTATTGCACTTTTTTATGACCCATCTGGAACGCGTTTATTCGCGCACGCAATTGCTCGATTTTGTCTGGGGCGATCATGTTTTTATTGAAGAACGCACGGTTGATGTGCATATACGCAGGCTACGTTCCGCACTGACCCCGTCCGGTCACGAGAACTTGATCCACACCGTGCGTGGCAGCGGTTACCGGTTTGCGCTCGAATAGCCACACGGATCCAACGCTGCTTTTTGCGGGTATCGTGCTGGCCGCAAATGAACACAGTAGCCTGGCGTAACATAGCGGCAGGCCGTTGGCCTGGTTCCCATCAACTATTGTGTTCATTTCCTTAAATCCCATTAAAGCCCATGGCTATATCAGCCGTTCATAAAATCACCTTGACCGCATTGGCGCGCGTCGCATTATTGAGCTTGGTAATGGGCGGTATTGCCGGCATGATTTGGGGCGGAGCGGCGGGTGGGATCGCGAGCGCTATGACGGTTTTTCTCTGTTTCTGGTATTACGCGTGGAAGTTAGCGCAGCTTTCAGAATGGTTGAACGACCCCAAGGCCGCCACGCTCCCGGATGGCTTTGGCGTATGGGGGGAAACACTGGGCAATCTGTATCGTCTGATTCGCCAGGAGCGCACCGCCCAGCAGGCTCTTGCCACCACGCTTGATCGTTTTCAAGAAGCCGCCTCGGCATTGCCGGACGGCGCGGTCATGCTGGACAATCAATACAACATCGTTTGGTGTAACCCTAATGCCGAAGCGCACTGGTCCATTTCGCTGGATCGGGACCGGATGCAAACGATTACTTATTTAATTCGTTATCCCGAGTTTATTGATTACCTGAATGCCCGCAAATTTAGTCAGAAGTCTGGTCAGCCGCCTGGTCAGCCATTTGCTCAACCATTAACGCTCAGGGTCTCACAGCCCAAAACCTCATCGTCGGCGACTGATGTCACCTTAAGTGTGCAACTGGTGCCATTCGGGAATGAGCAAATGTTGCTGCTCTCCCGCGACATCTCGGAACGCGAGCAACTCGAAACCATGCGCCGTGATTTCGTCGCCAATGTCTCTCACGAGTTGCGCACGCCGTTAACGGTGCTGCTCGGCTTTTTGGAAACCATTTCAGCAGCAGGCGATTCGAATCCCGGGGTCATTGCAAAATCACTGGTGCATATGGGCTCACAAACCTTGCGCATGGAGCGATTGGTCAATGATTTGCTGACGCTGTCACGGCTGGAAGACAATCGAAACCGGCTTACAGCCGCGCCGATCAATATGCCGGAGCTAATTGCCAGCATTGCTTTGGATGCACAGCATTTGTCCAACGGAGATCATAAAATTGTGCTCGAAAGCGCTACGGAATGGCTGCTGGGGAATCGCGATGAAATCGCCAGCGCGTTAAGTAATTTAGTCACTAACGCCGTCCGCTACACGCCCGCTGGCGGGGAAATCAACCTGCGCTGGGCAATGCTACAATGTGCCCCTGTGTTTTCGGTGCGCGATAATGGCGAAGGTATTTCTGCCGAGCATTTGCCGCGCTTAACCGAACGGTTTTATCGCGTTGATCGCGGCCGCTCACGCGCCTCTGGCGGCACCGGTTTAGGCTTGGCGATCGTAAAGCATGTCCTGCTACGGCACGGCGCTCAACTGGAAATTACCAGCTCACAACATGCTGAGACACATGGCACCGCATTCAAGATTGTGTTCCCGGCCGAGCGTGCATGCCCGCCACAACCGTTGCTGCAAGTTCTTGCGGTATCAGCAGCCTGAAATCATCAAGGTTTGCGTAAAGTCTATGGCTGCATCAGTTAAAATAGGTTTCGATACTTTTTTGAGCCGCTGAATAATGATTGGTCTGCTAATTGTTGCCCATGGCACTTTGGGCGAAAGCTTGATTCACTGTGCCTCCCATGTGATGGGTAAACGCCCTTTATATTTACGCCAGCTAGGCGTCACTATCCACGATGATCCTGATGCGATCTTGCCACAGGGGCGCGACCTGATCCGATTTCTGGATCAAGGCGACGGAGTACTGGTGATGACCGATGTTTTTGGTGCCACGCCTGCAAATATTGCTTGCCGATTGCTGGAGTCTGGCCGCGTGGAAGGCGTATCCGGGATCAATTTGCCCATGCTGGTCAAAGCGCTAACCTATCGAGATTCCCCCATGCAGTTGCTCATTGAAAAAACCCTGAGCGGTGCAAAAGAGGGCGTTATTTCAATGCCTTCAGCACCCTGTTCAAGGCCAGAAACCGGGCAGGTATCGTGATCAAACAGGATATGGAAATCATCAATAAGCTGGGCCTGCATGCGCGCGCCTCCGCCAAGCTGACGCAAACAGCGGGACAATTCTCGGCTGATGTATTTATTACCAAAGCCGGTAAACGTGTCAATGCCAAATCAATCATGGGGGTCATGATGCTAGCCGCGGGCAAAGGCGCTCAGGTTGAGCTGGAAGCGAGCGGCACTGATGAAGCAGCGGCGCTGGCGGCCGTTGTGGCGCTGATTAATGATAAATTTGGTGAGGGCGAATAGGTGGCCTTCACCCTTCACGGCTTAGGGGTTTCGGGTGGCATTGCAATCGGCCACGCACATCTGGTGACGAGCGCCTCGCTGGAAGTGGATCACTATCAAATCCCGGAAGAATTTATTGCGCGCGAGGTTAAACGTTTCGATAAAGCCGTTAAAAATGTACGGGCTGAGTTAGATGCGTTGGAGAAAGAAATAAAAGCAACGCAGCGCGGTGATGCGTCGGCTGATATGGCCGCATTTGTAACAGTTCACCGCATGATTCTGGAAGATCCTTCGTTTACCGAAACCCCGCGCGAGGTCATCGCTCGCGAATCCTGCAACGCTGAATGGGCGCTGAAATTACAGCTGGATGATCTGCTGGCGCAATTCGCCGATGTACAAGATGAATATTTACGCGAACGCAAAACAGATGTGCGCCAGGTAGCTGAACGCGTTGTCGCGGCCTTAACCGGCCAAGGCGGCGTGGTGCCTGAAAAATTACGCGGACGAGCAGAAGATACGATATTGGTCGCACACGACCTGTCACCTGCCGATGTTATTTTATTCAAAGATCATCAAGTTGCTGCGTTCGTAACGGATGTCGGTGGCTCGACCTCGCATACAGCGATCCTGGCGCGCAGCCTCGCGATTCCGGCAATTGTTGCACTGCATACCGCGCGTGAATTAGTGCGCGAAGACGAAGTGATTATTGTCGATGGCACGCAAGGCGTGGTCATTATTGACCCCGATGAAACCGTGCTGGCGGAATATCGTTTAAGGCAAAACCAGTGGAAGCAGGAACGACAAAAATTATCGCGGATCAAAACAGCGCCTGCCGCAACACTCGATGGCACATTGATAGAGCTTCACGCCAATATTGAATTGCCCAGCGACCTGGTCGCAGTCAAACAATCGGGCGCGACCGGTATTGGTCTTTTTCGTACCGAGTTTTTGTTTATGAATCGCAAAGATAGCCCTGATGAAGACGAGCAATTTGCGGCATACAAAACTGTTGCTGAAGGCATGCGTGGGCAACCTGTGGTCATTCGCACCCTGGATATTGGTGCTGATAAAACTCTGGACGGCGCTGATGGCGGTATCGCGCATTCAGCACTCGGGCTGCGGGCGATTCGCTATTGCTTGTCTGAGCCGCAACTGTTCAATACACAGCTGCGGGCGATTTTGCGGGCCTCCCGGTTTGGCGATGTGCGGATTTTAATTCCCATGCTGGTTTCTGTCACCGAGCTACGGCAAACCATCGCAGCTTTGGATATTGCCAAAGCCCAATTAAAGGCTGAGGGCAAAAAATTTAATGATGAGATTCAGGTCGGCGGAATGATCGAAATACCGGCTGCCGCGATTGCGCTACAAATGTTTTTAAAGACGCTGGATTTTCTCTCGATTGGCACTAACGACTTGATCCAATACACCTTGGCGATTGATCGAACCGACGATACTGTCGCGCATTTATACGACCCGCTGCACCCCGCCGTGCTGATTTTGATCTCAAGCGTCATCGAGCAGGCAAAGGCTGCCAATGTGCCGGTCGCGGTATGCGGCGAAATGGCTGGAGACGTAGAGCTGACACGCCTCTTGCTAGGTTTTGGCCTAAGACATTTTTCGATGCACCCGGCCAACTTGTTGCCGGTGAAGCAACGGGTGCTGATGACTCATTTGCCGGATGTAGCGCCCGCCGCCGCTAAAATTTTAAAATCTGGTGATCCCGAAAAGATAAGATCATTATTGGATAAGTTGAACACATAGTTACCACTTTCAATGAACCCGCTTCCCGCACCGGGTCAATTCAACGCGCGGTTGTCGCA
>JAYWCO010000283.1:0-3794 GCA_043780475.1 Burkholderiales bacterium
AGGTTTCCCAGCAGCGGATTTGATTTTGCCGGTGGTGTAGAAAGCTTTTGGGTGGGCATACTGTTTCCAAGAATTTTTGTTCTGTAACGAGGTAAAAATAAATTTAATTTAATTCAGGTAAGATGCGCTCAAACACCGATAACTATTCAGTTCAATTTCATTTTTGTGATGGAAACGACTATGTTACAGGTAGGTTCGACTGCCCCTGTTTTTGAGTTGCCCGATGCCGCTATGGAAATGATCCGGCTTTCCAGCTTTCGCGGCAAGAAAAACGTTGTCCTTTATTTTTATCCAAAGGACGGCACACCGGTTTGCACCCGCGAAGCGATTGATTTTTCGGATCATGAAGATGATTTTAGCGAGTGCGATACGGTGGTGATGGGGGTGTCGCGAGATGATTGTATGGTGCATGAAGAGTTCAGCGACAAGCACGGTATTTCGGTGCGGCTGCTTTCGGATATGGATTGTGAAGTATCGCGCAAGTATCAGGTTTATAAAGAATACAAAACAGAACACCAAGCGGAATATAAAGAGCAGGCAATGAACGGGCATATGCACTCAAGCGTTCAGCGCTGCACTTTTGTGATTGATAAAAAAGGCGTTTTACGCCATGTCCTTCCCGACATGAATCCGCGTGAGCATGTCGCTGAGGTTCTTAAAATTATTAGGCAAATACATGGTCATTAGTCAGGATACGGTCGTCACATTAAATTATGAATTAACCGATAGCGACGGCAACACTATCGAAGAAGCAGGCTCTAAAATGGCTTATATTCATGGTGGGCATGCCAGTATTTTTCCGCTGGTTGAAGCAGGCCTGGACGGCAAATCGGTGGGTGAAAAATTCGAAGTTTCGCTTAACCCTGAAGATGCCTTCGGCGAGTATGACGAGAAGCTTATTCGCATCGAACCCAAAGAGGTATTCCCGGCGAATCTTGAAGTGGGCTCGCAATTTGAAGGCTTGCCGCCTGGTGAGGAAGACGATAAATGGGTGGTCTACACCGTCACCAATATTGCCGATGGCCAGGTTGTTATTGATGGCAACCATCCGCTGGCGGGTGAGCGATTGATCTTTAAATGTACAGTTGAAAGTGTACGCATCGCTACCGCAGAAGAGCTATCGCACGGTCATGTGCATGGCGATCACGGCCATCATCATTAAAGTGGTTTCTTCATCCCCGGAAAATAATGCACGACCGTTTTGCAAACGCAGCCCGTAGGTCAGGTTGCGCAGCTACCCGACACCGCGCTATGTGGCAAGCGACTACAAAGCGTCGCGAAGTTTTTTGAGCCGGTAAATAGCCTCGAGCGCATCTTTGGGTGATAGCTCGTCGGGCTTTAAGTCATCGACGGCATCGGCTAAGGCGGTATGCTCAAACGCTAGCACTGGCGAGGTGTTTGAGGTATTCGACGAGGGAAAGGCAGAAAATAAATCACCCTGCGGATGTCGCCCTGCCTGCGCTTGTTCCAGCTCGCCGAGTTGCTTTTTAGCGGTACGCACAATCGACTTTGGCACCCCGGCAAGCTGTGCTACCTGTAGCCCGTAGCTCTGATTCGCGGGCCCGGATTCCAGCTTGTGCAGGAACACAATTTTATCTTTCATCTCGACCGCATCAAGATGCACATTCGCTAAATTCGACAGCTCGGCATTCAAGCGTGTCAGCTCAAAATAATGGGTGGCGAACAAGCAATAGCAGCGCGTGGCTTCCGCCAGATGCCGCGCGATCGCATAGGCGAGCGAGAGGCCGTCGAAGGTCGAGGTGCCGCGACCGATTTCATCAATCAGCACGAGGCTGTTCATCGTGGCGTTATTCAAAATCACCGCTGCTTCGGTCATCTCCACCATGAAAGTTGAGCGGCCACCAGCGAGATCATCGCTGGAGCCAATGCGCGTCATGATCGCGTCAATTCTGCCCAGCGCCGCCGATTTCGCCGGCACCAACGAGCCGGTGTGTGCAAGCAAAACAATCTGCGCGACCTGGCGCATATAGGTCGATTTACCGCCCATGTTCGGGCCTGTAATCAGCAGCAATTGGCGGGAGCGTGAGAGATCGCAATCGTTGGCGATAAAGCTTTGCACCTGGCTTTCAACCACCAGATGTCGGCCACCATCAATATGAATGCGATCATCGTTAATAAATTCAGGCGCGACCAGATTGAATTCACGCGCATTGGCCGCGTTGGCACACAGCACATCCAGCTCTGCCACCGCCCGCGCCAGCAGATGCAGCGCCGCTACATGCGGCAATAATTCATCGAGCAGCAGATCAAACAGCAGCTTCTCCTTTTTCAGCGCACGCTCGCCTGCCGAGAGCGCTTTATCTTCAAACGCTTTCAGTTCCGGCGTGATGAAACGCTCGGCATTTTTAAGGGTTTGACGGCGCCGATAATCATCGGGGAGGGTGGTGCCTTTATCAAGCTGCCCCTGCGTAATCTCGATGTAAAAACCGTGCACCCGGTTGTACTCAACTTTTAAACTCGCGATGCCGGTGCGCGCTCGTTCACGCGCTTCCAACTCCAGCAGATAGCCGCTCGCATTCGTTTGCAGGCCGCGCAGCTCATCGAGCTCTGCATCAAAACCATCGCGAATCACCCCGCCATCGCGGATCGTAATAGAGGGCTCGTCCTTAATGGCGGCAGCAAGTGCAGAGTGGATGCGGCTCTCAGGGCAAAAATGGCTCAAACGCTTCGCCAGTGATGGTGTTTCAATATTATTTAATAACTGATGCAGCGAAGGCGCTGTGGCCAACGCATCACGCAACGCGGCGAGATCGCGGGGCCGCGCGGTCTTCAGCGCCACGCGCGTGACGATGCGCTCAATATCAGCCCATTCACCGATGATGTGGCGGATGTCGGCGACATAGCTGCGGGCTTGATGTCCCAGTGCCGCACTCGCGGCCAGCCGCTCTGCAATCAGGCTGCGATCGCGCAGGGGATGATGCAGCCAATCGCGCATCATGCGCGCGCCCATGCTGGTGACGGTGGTATTCAGTAACGAAAATAATGTCGGCGCGGCATCGCGATTGATGGTTTCAGAAATCTCCAGATTGCGTCGCGTGGCGGCATCCATGCGAATAAACTCGTCATCGCGCTCGACCGTGAGGCCGATAATATGCGGCAGCGCGGCACGCTGGGTTTGCTGCACATAATGCAGCAGCGCACCCGCCGCCGCAATCGCGATATCCATGCGCTCACAGCCAAAGCCCGCGAGGTCTTTAGTGCCAAATTGTTTGGCCAGCATTTTATTCGCCGTGCCGCTATCGAATTGCCAATCAGCCATACGCTTGATTGATGTATTGGCAACGGCAGCCGAAAAACTTTCCGCCACGATCAGCTCGGCGGGTTGCAGGCGTTCCATTTCGGCAGCCAATGCGCGCGCTGAGGTTTCCATCACCCGAAAGCGCCCGCTCGCCAGTGAAAGTGCGGCAATGCCGAGGGTTTGATCCTGCACACACACGGCCACGATCAAGACATCACGCGCATCCGGCATCAAGGCAGAATCCGTCAGCGTCCCCGGCGTGATGATGCGGGTGACCGCGCGCTCGACCGGGCCTTTACCGGTCACCTCGCCCACCTGCTCCACGATCACCGCAGATTCACCCAGCTTCACCAATTTGGCCAGATAGCTTTCCACCGAATGGAATGGCACCCCCGCCATTTTGATCGGCGCACCATTCGAATTGCCGCGCTGCGTGAGCGTGATATCGAGCAGCTTTGCCGCCTTGATCGCATCGGCAAAAAACAGCTCATAAAAATCACCCATGCGATAGAACACCATCGTCTCCGGATGCTCC
>JAYWCO010000284.1:0-13765 GCA_043780475.1 Burkholderiales bacterium
AATACCGGCGTTGCGCAGTTTGACAAGCATCTCAGCGGCGAAGATTTTTTTAGCGCCGCAAAATTTCCCGAAGCAAAATTTATCGGCTCTACCTTCACCTTTGACGGTGACAAGGTGGCCTCGATTGCCGGCACCTTAACGCTGCGCGGCAAAGCCAATCCGGTGGTGCTCAAAGCAACCTCATATGGCTGCTATCAAAGCCCCTATCTGAAGCGTGAAGTATGTGGCGGTGATTTTGAAACCACCATCGCGCGCAGCCAATACGACATCAACTACGGTTTGCCGGGCATCCCGGACAGCGTCCGCCTGCTGATTCAAGTAGAAGCTATTAAACAATAAGTTTTAAGTAAAAAAATTAAACACTAGCACTGGTGCGGCGTTTGGAGGTATTTTGCTCCAATCCCCGCGCCAGGAAATGAGTTTAACCACAAATTATTTATCCTGTTGCGCGCCCTCCTGTGACATCACACGTTCAGGGTATTGACAGCGCCGTGCCCGCCCTCTCTAATGGTAATGCGATAAACAAAATAATAGCTTGTGCGCCTGCCATGCACCCTCTGAGACGTGCGGCGTGGGTTTAGGAGAAAGCGTGATGAAAGCTGCAATGAAAGCTGCAACGGGAACTGCATCGATATCTAAAAATGCGCGAATGTTGAAGCGCTCGCGATGGGTTTCGCGGCGGCGCCCGCACTTGATTACGCAACTGATTACCTCGCTAGCAGCATACATATTGACGCTAGGCGCGGCGCAGGCTCAGGTGTCGATTAAATGCGATGTCAACGGTGATCGCGTGATTGATCAGACCGACATTAATATCATCAAGCTATCGCGAAACCTGCCGGCCAGCGGAGCCAATGATCCGCGCGATGTGAATGGCGATGGCCGTATCACCATTGCGGATGTCAATATTTGTACTAAGCGCTGCACGCGGCCCGCTTGCAGCACCATCAATATAGCGCCCACCGCCAAAGCCGGGCCAGACCAGACAGTTGCGCTGGGCGAAATCGCCGCAATCGATGGAACTGCCTCAACTGACCCGGAAGGCAGCCTGCTGACATATCGCTGGGCGCTGGTTAGTCGCCCTGCAGGCAGTAAAGCGGTGCTCAGCAGCACCACCATTTCCACCACCACCTTTACGCCGGATATATCGGGCAACTATGTGATTCAGTTGGTGGTCAACGACGGCATCGTCGATAGCGCGGCTGATGAGGTAGTGGTATCGAGCACCAATTCACGTCCACGCGCGAATGCCGGGCCCGATCAAACCGTACCGCTAGCGGGTACCGTGACATTGAATGGCGCGGCGTCAAACGATCCGGATGGTGACGCGATTACGTTTCTCTGGAAGCTGACATCATTGCCCGCTGGCAGCAAGGCGGCGCTAAACGATGCCACCATTATTTCCCCCACTTTCATCGCCGATAAGCGCGGCACTTATGCGGCCCAGTTGCTGGTTAACGACGGCCGCTTGACGAGTTTCCCGGCAATGGTAAATATCTCAACGGTGAACAGCGTGCCGGTAGCTGTTGCCGGTGCGGCGCAGACCCGCTTGCATGGCGGCACCGTGGTGCTGAATGGCGCGGGCTCGACCGATGCGGATGGTGATCCCCTGACGTACCAGTGGGCGCTCATCGCCCGGCCCGTGGACAGCAAGGCCGCGCTCAGCAATCTGAACACGGTTAATCCCAGCCTTACCCTTGATCTCACCGGCAATTATGTGGCGCAGCTAATCGTGAACGATGGCAAAGTGAATAGCGCACCTAGCACCATCGCGATTACCGATTTCAACACCGCCGGGGTGGCCAATGCGGGGCCTGATCAAAGTGTTTCGGTGGGTAGTGTAGTGACGCTGGACGGTCGCGCTTCAACCGATGTGGATGGGGATTTACTCGCCTACAAATGGGCGATTATTTCGGCGCCGTCGGGAAGCACCGCTGCACTCAGTGATCCGACTGTCGCTATGCCCACATTTGTGGCTGATGTGGCCGGTATTTTTGTGATTCAGTTGATCGTCAACGACAGCTTTGTCAATAGCGCCGCGGCCACCGTGTCGATTAGCGCTGCGTCATCTAATTTGCCACCGGTGGCGAATGCTGGGCCCAAGCAGTTCATCAGTTGCTGCGGAAAAATTTTTCTGAACGGTACGGCATCGTTTGATCCGGAAGGCAGACCACTCACCTATGCATGGAGCGTGCTGAGCATTCAGCCTAATACCTATACCGCAACCTTGGCTGGTGCTAATACCGCCACGCCCAGTTTTAATGCGGGTTGCGATTGCCCGGATGTTATTACCTATGTGATTCAGCTCATTGTCAGCGATGGCTCGCTGTTTAGTGTGCCCTCGACGGTGACGGTCAGGGCCGGTAATAACACACCGGTGGCTAATGCGGGACCGAATCAAAATCTAGGGGGGGCGGGATTGGTGTTTCTGAACGGCGGTGGCTCTACTGATGCCGATGGTGATCCACTGACTTATAGCTGGTCGATGATTTCAAAACCAGTTGCCAGCACCGCATTGCTGTTGAACCCAGGCACGGTGAATCCCAGCATCATCACGGATCTGTTTGGCGTCTACACCTTTCAATTGATTGTTTCAGATGGCTTTTCAATGAGTGTGGCATCGACGGTGACGATCTACGTGGGCGGCGGCTAAATGCTTTTGCCGACCTCCCATCCAGGCGCCGCGCGCGCCGCGAGCACATCAGCGATATTGATCGCCGTTATGATCACCGTTTGTAAGCGTATGCATGTGAAGGCGCAACCATGAAACCAGGACGCACATCATGCACATTGCTATTATCAGCAGCTTGCTTGATAAGCCTGACCACTTGGACATCGCTCGCATGGGCTGATCCGGCGCTGATTCGAAACGCGCAGCAATTACTCGCGGCGGGCAATGCCAAGCAGGCTTATCTGCTGTTGGTTTCTGAACAGGACCGTTTGTCTGACGATGTCGAATTTAATTATCTGCTCGGCGTCGCTGCGCTGGACAGCGGCAAGATGGATGAAGCGATTATTGCGCTGGAACGGGTACTTGCCGCTAACCCAAACAATGCCGGTGCCAAGCTGGATCTGGCACGCGCTTACTTTACGGTGGGCTCGCTGGATTTGGCCGAGGTGTCATTTCGCGAGCTAGCGGCGAGCAACCCGCCTGCTGAAACCCGGATTGCCATCAATCGCTATCTTGAGTCCATTGATGCGCAACGTAAAAAAAGCTGGAAAAATTTATTTGCCTGGGGTGAAACTTCGCTAGGTTACGATACTAATATTACCGCCGTGCCGGCAGATTTTTCGAGCGCGGTGCAATCGGCTTTTAATATTATCGGGATTAACCCGACGGGTAATTCCATCAAGCGTAAAGCGCCTTATTTTGGCGCGGCAATCGGCGCTGATTATATGCAGCCGTTGAGCCATTCATGGAGCGCGTTATTGGGTGGCGAATTACGGGGCCGCGCTTATCGGCGAGAAAGTGATTTTAATTCGATGTTCGGCGAGGTACGCGCAGGCTTGGCCTGGGCCGCAGGTTCGCAGAATTGGCGCTTCACGGCGAATGCCAATCATTTTAGCCAAGATGGTGCGGCGCCCGGCGATCCCAAACCCACCAATGATCGCAACGCCGCCACGGTGAGTGCTGAATATCGCTACGCACTTTCCCCATCCCGGCAAATCAGCATCGGGCTGAGCAGCGGACAAACCCGGTTCCCCAAAAACACCACCGAGGATTTCAAGTCCGGCTTGATCAACCTCGGCTGGAGCCAGGCGTTTGAAGGTAAGGCCGCGCCGCTGTGGATGCTCAGCGGGTTTTACAGCAACGATAACGCCGTCCGTAAATTAGCCGATGGGCTCACCGATAAATCAAAACGCGTCAGCGGTATGCGCAACACGCTGCAGTTTTCGCTATCGGAGAATTTTTCTTGGTTTAATACGCTGGGATACACCAGACGACTGGATAAAAGCAGCTTTGCCCGTGCCAACACGGTTGAATTCGGCCGCGATTCATTAACGGATGCAGGTGTCGGCATCAACTGGCGCTTTCAACCTAAATGCAGTTTGCGTGCGCAGTGGCTGGCGTCGCGCAATCATTCCAATATCGCGATTTACGATTACACCCGCCACGAGGTGTCGTCGAATATCCGCTGCGAGTTTGACTAACGCATATTGATTAACGCTTGATTGATCAACGCAAAGAATTTTATGCATGTTGTGGATGCTATGCACGTTATGGAGAAAGCCATGAATACGAATAAAAAAGTTGGTGTGCGCTCGCGGATAAACGTTTTAATAGGCCATACATGTTTTCTTCTGGCGGCATTGTGGCTGTCAGTGCTGATTGCACCACGGGTGTTCGCCGAAAGCGGAAAATTTGTTTATGTGGTCGGTAATGTCTATATCGAAACCGGCGGCAAGCGCGTGAGTGCAATACGCGGTGTGACGGTTAATCCCGGTGATCTGGTGGTAACGCTAAATGACGGCATGGCGCAGCTATCCATGATTGATAACGCCAAAATATCGCTGCGCTCAAATTCGCGGTTGAGGATTGATCGCTACGCGCAAAAGAAAGATGATGCTGAAGGCGCTATTTTATCGTTGCTCAACGGTACGTTGCGCACCTTCACCGGTTTGCTGACGGCAGCGAATCGCGAAAAATATCAGATGAAAACCAGCATTGCCACCATCGGCATCCGCGGCTCCGGCAATATTTTGCAGCATTTCGACGAAAATGAAGACGCGAACGACAAGACAAATGACAAGGGCGTGCCGACCACGCTTAACTACACCATTGAGGGCAGCCATGTGGTGTCAGCGATTGGCTTTGATGGGCCAGGCTTGGTCACATTGCCTGACCAGACGGTTAAAGTGCAGCGCGGCATGGCGCCGGTGTTGATTCCGACTCCACCGTCTATATTGGCCGCCGCCGCCAAGATGACAGGGAATATGGCAAATCGCGAACCTGCCGTCGTTGCCACCGCCGCGGCTATTCAGCCAGCCTTGCCAGCGACGGTGGGTGCATCCGGTAATGCGGCCAATGGCGTTACCAGCCCGGTATTTCCGCCGCCTGATTTGAGTAATACCCTGGTGTCACCGGTTGATGCTTCTGGGGTGCGCGAGGTGGCGGTGTCAGTTGCGGGCAGCACTTATACCAGTCAGGCGCTACCTGCCGACATGACACTGGAAGGGTTGGCTTTGCGCAGCTATCAGTCTTATCGTGGCATTCAAACTGCGCAGTCATTAGCGATTCAGGGCGGCGCCGCCGTTGAGGTACAAACAATTGATCTGGGCGGTAATGCCCAATCTACCTCGCAAGTTACCATTGGTCGTTGGGCTAATCCCGCCAGCTTTAGTTATGCGGGCTTTGCATTTCAGCCTGCTGGTAGTGTCCATTTCGCCTATGCCAGCGCTGGCTATCCGGCGTATTTATCAGATGTGCTGACCGGAACAGTGTCGTATACCCGGGTAGCAGCCACCACGCCGACCAATCAGCTCGGTGCGCTGGGCACCCTGACCAGCAGTATTTTTGATGTCAATTTTAGCCAGCGCACCCTGAATGCCACGCTCGGCATCAGCATGCCTAGCGGTAGTGCAGGTGCTGCTGCTGATAGCTGGACACTGCAAGCCAGGAACCTGCCGTTTTCGTTTAACCATTTTTTTGCGGAAACCGGTTTCGGACCCAACTCGATTTTTACCATTACCAATCGGGCCGGACAAAATTCGAATACCAATTTGGATTTATACGGCACCCTTGAAGGCAGCTTCGTTGGTTCAACGCTGAATGGCGCAATCGTTAGCTACGGTTTTGTGGATTCCACCAATCAAGCCAATGCCAGCACCATTAATGGCATTGTGGTGTTCCGTGGCACCGGGCAAAATATCGCGACCCCATACCGCAGCGGCCTGGTGTCTGACCCTTCACTGGTGCTGTTGCCCGATCCTTTTGCGCGTGTATTTAGTACCGCAAATCGGCTCGACGAAGTCACGGCGGATGCCCAGGGGCGCATCACCGCTTTTGCCGCACCCTATGTGATCGGCGCTGATAAAGTTGGCCATCAAAGCTACCAGATCGGTACCGCGCAAGTGGCGGATGCCGGTTTTGATGCGGCGACGGGATTGGTGTGGGGACGTTGGTCGGGCGGCAGCGCCACCATTGCGGGGCAAAAAGTCGCCTTGGCAGATCGCAGCCTGCACTATGTTTTTAGCGGCGCACAAATTGGTCCGGTCACATTGCCGTTGACCGGCAGCGCAGTTTACGAGGTTATCGGCTCAACCAATCCCACGGATTTATCCGGCAATGTTGGCAAGCTAAATAGCGCCGCATTGAACGCTAACTTCACCGCCCGTACGGTGGATACCAGCCTCAATTTGACCATTGCCGGTCAAACCTGGAACGCCTCAACCATCGGCGCGCCCATTAATCGCGACCAGTATTTTTCAGCATTTGCAGGCGGGCCCAGCTATCCTGGATTGCCGCGCCCCGCGCAGCTGCTGCTGAGCTGCACGCCGAGCTGTACGCCGAGTAATCCGACCGGCAGTCTTGACGGTTTTTTTACCGGCCGTACTGGCGCGGGTGCAGGCGTGATGTACAACCTGAACAACGCGATCTCCGGCGCGATCGCGTTTCGACGTCGTGGTGGTTAGAATGGTTTTAAAGTCTTTGGCGGAAAACCTGGAACTGGCGCGATTTTTAAGCCATTTATCACTCAAACTGTTTGCTAATTCTAGCGTTTTATTTTTTGATATCCGATCAAAGTGTCAAGGGGCATGGGTTGGAAGGCACATTGCCCGGTGTAGACGCGGTAACGTGGTGAGCTGACCGATTTTGAAGAGCGCTGGACGGGCGGCTTCATCTTCAAAAGCGAATGGCAAAGCTTTCGCACCCGAAAAAACCGCAAGCTCGAACTTACGAGCGCTGAACACGCTCATCAAACGCCGGGTCGATACACGGTGGCGGTGGAAGTAATCGATATTTTTGGCAATGACACGATGACGTTGGTGCGGGTGAATGTGGGATAAGCTCTCGCCAACTCGACCAACTTAACGAGCATGTTGTGGCTAACAAAGTGCCCGGCCAGCTTGCCTTTCGAGCCAACGATGACAACAACGTGGTGTCTGATGGCGTATACGGGATTACATCCAGTTGGCGTGGATAACCTATTCGTTTAAGCTTCGTCAATAGCATAGCCATTATGTTTTTGCGCTTCCTCGGCCTCACTAACCTCTACATTCCCAAAATATGACCCAAGCTAAAGTCCTGGCCTTCGCCGGTAGCAATCGTCAAGATTCCATGAACCGTAAAGCACTCGCTATTGCGGTGGCGGGTGCGCGCGACGCGGGAGCTGAAGTAGTCGTGGCTGACCTGCGCGAATTTGCCATGCCTATTTATGACGCCGACTGGCATCAGCAACACGGCCTGCCCGAAGGTATGTTGGCATTGCGACGCCTGATGATGGCAGCGAATGGGCTGTTGATTGCAAGCCCTGAATACAACACCTCCATTACACCGCTACTCAAAAACACCATCGATTGGCTTTCACAATCGGCCGAGGGTGCCAGCGGCAACGCGCCCTATACAAATAAAATCTGCGGCTTGATGGGCGCATCCAACGGTGCGTTTGGCACCATCCGCGCGCTGCCGCATGTGTCTTATATTTTGTCGAATCTGGGGGTGCTGGTGTTGCCTATTGTGGCCGTACCGCGGGCGGGCGATTTGATGAATGCTGATGGCAGCATCAAGGACGAGCGTGCGGGTAAAATGTTGCATGAGCTGGGCGGCAAAGTAGCGCAGATGATTACAAAACTGTCTTGACCAGTGCTGACTTCGTGCCGCCTAAATGACGAACCTAGGTATAGGCGTCGACAATCAACCCCATTCATAATTTCGATTGGCAATGGGTGCAGCTTGAGCCGATACTTCCTCATTAAATTTTATTTGGGAACATCATCATGGCTAAATCAAAAAGTGTTTCAGTGGCGATTGATATCGGTATTGCCGAGCAGGATCGGGCAAAAATTGCGGCAGGTTTATCGCGCCTGCTGGCCGATACCTATACCCTGTATTTGAAGACTCACTACTTTCACTGGAACGTGACCGGGCCCATGTTTCAAACTCTGCATCTGATGTTTGAAGCTCAGTATAATGAGCTGGCATTGGCTGTCGATGCGGTGGCCGAACGTATTCGCTCGTTGGGCTATGAAGCGCCGGGCAGTTATCAAGCGTATGCAAAACTGTCGTCAATTGAAGAGACCGATCATGTACCCGAGGCAGGTGACATGATTCGGTTGCTGGTTAAAGGCCATGAAGCGGTCACCCGCACGGCGCGCAAGGTGTTTCCGGCGGCGGATAAAGCGAGTGATGAATCCACCGCTGATTTGCTCACGCAGCGTTTGCAAATTCATGAGAAGACTGCCTGGATGCTGCGCTCGTTGCTGCAGACATAAATGATTTTCCCGTATTATTTTTTCGCTATTCAGCATGAAAGCACAACATGGCCGTTCTTGAACTCACCAACGAAAATTTCAACGCCACCATTGAATCCGGTAAAACCATCATCATCGATTTTTGGGCACCGTGGTGCGGCCCGTGCCGTGCGTTTGCACCCACGTTCGAAGCCGTAGCTGAAGAATTTCCGGATGTGGTGTTTGCCAAAATCAATACCGAAGCCGAGCCTGAATTAGGCAGCTCATTTAATGTGCGTTCAATCCCGACCCTGATGGTGTTTCGCGAGCAGGTGATTATTTTCACGCAGGCCGGAATGCTGCCTAAATCAGGGCTGCAGCAAGTAGTGCATAAATCACTTGAGGTCGATATGGCGGTGGTCCATGCCGAGATCGCGCAGCAGGAAAACACGGTTAGCGTTTCTTAGAAATTTAATATAAAAACACTATATTCGACGGGCTTCTTCAGCTATAAACTGCTTGAAATGTCCGCCAATAGAGGACTTTGCTATTTTAAATGATGTTGCGATTGACTTGATGGGCGCGCACATTTTGTTTCCACGTCATCGCTAATGGGATGCGATAATTCAGCCTCTTTCTGAGTTGATGAGGCAACATGATTGCATCCCCTTCCGCTGCGCCATCTTTCCCTGCATTTTCCTTTCCGCCTTTCACCTCGCTACGCCATGCCTTCTTAGCCAATGAAGCGGATACGCTTGCGGCACTGCTCGCTATGGCCCGGTTTGAGCCTGCCGCCAATGCGGCGGTCACAGCGACTGCGCGGTCACTGGTAGAGGCCGTCCGCAGCCGCCGCAGCACGGGCAGCGGTATCAGTGTGGGCATGCAATCGTTCCTCACCCAATACGATCTTTCCACCCAGGAAGGTGTGTTACTTATGTGCGTGGCCGAAGCGTTGTTGCGCATTCCTGATGCGGCCACCGCGGATAAACTGATCAAGGATAAATTTTCACAAGGCGATTGGCGCAAGCATTTGGGCGCGTCGGATTCGATGCTGGTCAATGCGGGTACCTGGGGCATGATGCTGACTGGCAAGCTGGTCTCGGTCGAGCCTGGCAGTGTGACAGATGTCGGTGGCTGGCTGACGCGTCTTGCTGCGCGGGCGGGCGAGCCGATTGTGCGCTCCTCACTTCGTCAGGGCATGCGGCTGATGGCCGAACAATTTGTGATGGGTCGCAATATTGGCGACGCGCTGAAACGCTCGGTTGAGGATGAACAAAAAAATTACCGTCACTCATTCGATATGCTGGGTGAAGCGGCGATGACAGCCGATGATGCCGAGCGTTATTTTCAATCCTATCAAGCTGCGATCAAAGCGATTTCAGCGTATGTGAAACCGGGTCAATCGGTATTTGCAGCGCCCGGTATTTCAGTGAAATTATCGGCGCTGCATCCGCGCTATGAGTTGGCGCACCGTGATCGGGTGATGGCCGAAATGCTGCCAAAAGTCATGAAGCTGGCCGAGATGGCGCGCGATGGTGGCATCGGCATGACCCTCGATGCGGAAGAAACGGAGCGACTCGAAATCTCGCTTGAGCTATTCGCCGCCATTTACAGCGATGAACGCTTCAAGGATTATGAAGGCTTGGGGCTCGCCGTTCAGGCCTACCAAAAGCGCGCCAGCCATGTCATCGATTGGCTCATCGATTTAGCCTCCACTCACGGCCGCCGCATCATGACGCGGCTGGTAAAGGGTGCTTACTGGGATACTGAAATCAAGCGTGCGCAAATGCAGGGATTCCCTGATTATCCGGTGTTCACCCGCAAGGTGAATACGGATGTTTCCTATCTCGCTTGCGCCGCTAAAATGATGGCGCACCCCGAGGTTTTTTACAGCCAATTTGCCACCCATAATGCCCACACTGTGGCGTCGATTTTGCAACGCGCCATGATAAATACGCATGTTCATGACGCCCATGCGCAGGCGACATTTGAATTTCAGCGCCTGCACGGCATGGGCATGGAATTGTACGACGCGGTGCTGGCGACCTCGGGCGCTGCCTGCCGGGTATATGCACCGGTCGGCAGTCATGAGGATTTACTGCCATATTTGGTGCGACGTTTGCTGGAGAACGGCGCTAATTCATCATTCGTCAATCGTATTGCTGACGCTGATGTGTCCATTGAGGAGGTAATTGCTGATCCGCTCACGATATGCGATGCGCAGTTAGCAAAAGCCAATCCGAAGCTGCCGTTGCCGCCGCAGCTGTTTGCTGCTTCGGCGACGCCGCGCCGTAATTCAGCAGGCTTTAGTTTTGCCGATGTGGCCGCGCTGGAAAATTTGCATCAGGAAATGCTGCCCGCGCTGGCTCGCCATGATTGGCTGGCCCAGCCGTTGATAGCGGGCGAGACCATGCGCGGCGCGGCGCTAGCGATAATTAACCCGGCCACGCTGGCGCGCATCGGTACGGTTGAAGAGACCGATGATCAATTGCTCGAACTGGCGCTCACCATCACCGCAGGCTATGGTAAAAGCGGCACAGGCATGGATGCGGCAGCGCGTGCCGCTGTGCTTGAAAAAACGGCTGATTTGCTGGAACAAAACCGTGCCCTGCTGATGGCGCTAATGGTTGGTGAAGCTGGCAAGACCATGCCCGATGCATTGGGTGAGGTGCGTGAGGCCGCCGACTTTTGTCGGTATTATGCCGCACTTTGTCGACAGCATTTTTCAGCGGTTGAGGTGCTGGCAGGCCCCACCGGTGAATCAAATGAATTGATGCTGACCGGTCGCGGCGTCTTCGCCGCCATCTCGCCGTGGAATTTTCCGCTGGCGATTTTTCTCGGGCAAATTGCGGCCGCGTTTGCGGCAGGCAATGCGGTAGTTGCCAAGCCCGCCGAGCAGACGCCATTAGTGGCATTTGAAGCGGTAAAATTATTGCTGGCAGCCGGCATGCCTAATGATGCGATTGCATTCGTACCGGGTCGCGGCGAAACCGTGGGCGCCAGGCTGGTGGCGGATCCGCGTATTGCTGGCGTGGTGTTTACCGGCGGCACCACCACCGCCCAGGCCATCAATCGCGCGCTCGCCCATCGTTCCGGCCCCATCATCCCGTTTATCGCGGAAACCGGTGGCCTGAACGCCATGATTGCAGACTCTTCTGCGTTGCCCGAGCAAGTCGTTAATGATGTGCTGGCATCCGCCTTCAACAGCGCCGGTCAGCGCTGTTCGGCGCTGCGCATTTTGTGTGTGCAAGCCGACATCGCGCCTCGCATCAAAACGCTGCTGCACGGCGCTATGCAGGAATTAAAACTGGGTGATCCAGCGAAGCTGGATACCGATGTAGGCCCGGTGATTGATCGCGATGCTTTCGCGATGCTTATCGAGCATCGTGAATTGATGGCGGGCCGCTATCCGCAAATTGGTCAAACCATGTTGCCACGCGATACACCGGACGGGCATTTTTTTGCGCCCTGCGCGTTCGAGATTCCGGCCTTTGATGCGATCAAGCGCGAGGTGTTTGGCCCGATCCTGCATATTTATGCTTTTGCGGGCGATAAATTGATGGATGTCGTCGATCAAATCAACGCCAGCGGTTATGGTCTAACGCTCGGGGTGCATTCGCGGATTGAGGAGACCATTGCGGCCGTTCGCGCGCGTGCAAAGGTAGGTAATTTATATGTGAATCGCAATCAAATCGGCGCGGTAGTGGGGGTGCAGCCGTTCGGCGGCGAAGGTTTAAGCGGTACTGGTCCCAAAGCCGGTGGGCCACATTATTTATTCCGTTTTGCGTCAGAGCGGATGTGTACGGTCAACACCGCGGCGGCGGGTGGTAATGCGGCGTTGATTGCAAGCTCAGAGTAGGCAGCAAAGCGCCAAGTGTTGGGCATTTTGCGTGTTTCAGAAACAGGAAATAGGCTCTCCGCCTACATGAGGCGCGATTTTAAAATATATATTCTGTAGTTGTTTGACAAACCTATACAGGCTGCCATGAACCGTGTTGTATCAAAATTATCATTAGGCCTAGCGGTATTGACCATGCTGCTATTGTGCGCATGTGCCTCAGGCCCCGCGTCCAAACCCGCCGTATTCAAACTGCCGCTCAATGAAGCGGTCGCGCCTTTTTCATTAGCCAACAGCGGCGAAGCACTACCCGCCGGCTGGCAGCCCTGGATTATTTCTCGATTCAATCGAAAAACCCGATACCGCATTATCGAGCAGGAAGGTGCGCATGTGCTGGAAGCATTTGCCGAGCGATCTGCATCAGGCGTACTGCAGGATGTGTCAATAGAACCAAAACTCTACCCGCAGCTTTCCTGGCGCTGGCGCGTATCGCATTTGCCGAAAGAAGCAGATTTATCACGGCGCGGCAGTGATGATTCACCGGCTCGCATTATTGTCAGTTTTGATGGCGATAAATCCCGATTTGATTTTGAAGACCGCGCAACCGCTGATTTGGTAAAACTTTTTAGTGGCCGTGAAATGCCCTACGCCACCATCATGTATGTATGGGATAACAAACTGCCGCCAGGCACGCTGCTGGACAATGCACATTCAAGCCGCGCCAAAATGATCGTGGTTGAGAGCGGCCCTGGGCGGGTGGGTGAATGGCTGCTGTTTACGCGTAATGTGCTGGATGATTTTAAACGCGCCTTCAACGAACTGCCCGGAAAAATAATTTCGGTGGGCGTCATGTCGGATTCCAATGCAACCAATTCAGTGATTACGACGCAGTACGGCGATATATCGTTGCGGCCCGCAGAATAGGAAAGCACCGCGATTTTTGTGGCTAGAGCTTCTTGATGCCAGCGGGCGCATGCTCACCGGACAGCAGCACCACCATCGATTTTCCTTCGGTCTTCCAGTAATCGACGGCATCCTGAAACAGCTCGATCACCGTCTCAAGCTGGCTCTCATGATGCGCGGCAAAGCCGTCAGTATGATCAAAATAAATCGCATATCCGGCGTTATTTTTATCATCGTCCAGCCATTCCATATCGGTCAGGCAATCATAGAAAGCATCCCAATTTTTGCCGAAGTCAGACGGAAAACTCATCGCCACCGCGGCGTGATTCAGGAACTGTTCTTTCTTTTCGATTTTCTGGCCTTCCAGATGGAAGAAGGCCAACTTTTTTAGATGCGCCAATTTGCTTAATTCCACGACTTTAGCGTGCGCCTTCAACCAGTAAACACCGCTGGGTTTATCGTGCGCTAATAAGGTATTGAGTTCCGGGGAAGGCATGGCGCGTCCTATTCTTTAATCTTGCGGAAGGATTCGTAATGATTGTCGGTGTAAAAACATTCGGTGGGCGCTGACTTGGGATTGCCGCCGCAGACAATGCGCCGTGCACCGCGGGTGCGGCTGCCGGGGGTTTTAAC
>JAYWCO010000285.1:0-3642 GCA_043780475.1 Burkholderiales bacterium
TGGATGAGCTGATATGAATGAAAAGTCTTTTTATGCAGTGGTTAAAACCGCTGATCGGTGCATCGCTGGCACTCGGTATGGTCGGCGCTTCCACAGCAGGTGCCGAGGTTAATTCATCAACAGATCGCGATGCTGATCTTGGTAGTGGTGGTATGGCGGGCTTGGTTAGCGAAAAAAATCAGTGATAAAAAATTGCGAGGCCTTAGCTCTAGGACACCTGCGCCAAGATTTTTGCGATGTTTAATTCAAGAAAGAAAGTGATTATGAAAACCGTACGCAACTCAGCATTACTGACTGCTATTTCGATGAGCTTGTTTTCGCCGTTAATACTGGCTGTTGGTGATACTGTGCCACCGCCGGTCGCGCTGCCTTCGCAGCCGCTGGTCGTCAGTGGTGCGGAGCCCAAGACAGGGCATATTACGAGCATCATCGTGCCCACCACCAGTCTGTTTGCCGATCAGGAGTTGGTGGTTCACGTCATGGGCAGCGGCAAGATATGCCGCTTTCATTTGGTGATCATCAATGCCGATACCAACAAGGAATCCTATTTTCCGCAAGCCGATAAAATTCCGGTACTGCTGCATGCCAACCTGAATCTGAGTCAGTTTCCTTATGGTAATTACAAGGTCGCGGCGATGGCTTGGGGCACGGACAAGACCTCCGGTATGGCTTGTCAGGGTGGCAGCGATTATCAAGAATTTAAAATCGTGCGGGCTAAAATTACCTTGGCACTCGACACCCCAAAAATTACCGACATGAACATCAAACCAGGCAAGTCTTCCCTTGCCAATACGTATCGCACCGATGAAGCCATTACCTATTCGATCCTGGGTAATGTGAACAATGTCGATGCCAGTAATGCCAGTAAAAAATGCGGCTGGACTTTCCTGCTCGCTGATAGCAACGGGCAGTCAACCAAACTCGGCACGGGTGCGACCTTCACCACCGAACAAACCAGCGCCACCCTGACGGCATTCAAGCCCGGCAGTTATACCTTGAAGGCTAAAACCACCGCCGACGATGACAGTCTGGCGCCGCAGTCCTGTCTGGGTTTGGCCAGCCGCAAAATAACCATTGAGGCAGCGCCCGGCCAGATTAAAGATGTCAAGCTGGAAGCGTGGGGCGTGCTGGGCAACGGTTCTGATCTGGCTCAATCGCTGGGCGATGGCGGGTTTGATTTTGTTTTTCCGCCTGCCGCACTGGCGAATGCGCTAACACCTGAAAACGGCGTGCTGAAAATCACCCCGATGATTGACGGCGCAAACTGTTATTACCGGGTGACACGCGTTATCAATGACACCAACACCAACATATCGTATTTGAATCTGCACAAGGCCGGCGCGTTGGACAAACTGCCGATACAGATTTATTCACCCGATCAAACCACCGTCCAGATCACGATCAATGCAGGTGATACGGAAAAAGCGCAGGGCAAAGCCTGTGACGGGTCAGTGACAAAAACCATCTCGGTGCAGGATGATCCGAAGCTGCCGAAGATAACCAAGTAGCAGCGTGTGCACGAGGGCTATGTTCGTTGTGCATTCACCGCCGTCAACTTGGGCCCCGGGCGTGCGCCCGCGGTGTGCAACTTACAAACCTGGGCTTCTCCGGGGAAGGTGAATAAGCCAATTTTTAAAACTCCGCAAATTTTCAAATTGAAGCGACAACCTTTCCCGGAAATGCATGGCCCGGTATGCTTAAAGCCGGGGCGAAACAGCCTTGTGTGTATTAGCGTTTCGCGCCTGTCCGGGGCCCAAGTTCGCAGCGTCTTCGTCACCGCTTAACGGTCTCTCATTCAGACTTACGCATAAGTCAATCACTTGAATGAAACCGCCGCACCGCGCGGTATTTGGGCATACTAAATACTCTTTGCTCAACCCGGATGCCAACATTAGCATCGTATGGCTGCCACTAAAAAATCTGCACCTCACAAAGCGGTCACCCTGGCCAAGCTCAGCGCGCCGTCGCTTACGGATGTGTTGCCGCGTGAACGGTTGTTTGCGATTTTGGATGGCATTAAAACGCAAATGGTGTGGCTCAGTGCGCCACCTGGATCGGGTAAAACAACCCTTGCCGCCAGCTACTTTGCGTCGCGCCAGCGCCAGGTTCTGTGGTTGCAGCTGGACGCCGATGATGCCGATCCGGCCACTTTTTTTCATTACCTCTCAATGGGTGCCTGCCACCCTTCCGGCAACTGCAAAAATCTGCCGGTGCCAGACCGGACGCAGCGTGCTGACTGGCTGCCCTTTACGCGCCGTTATGTGCGTGAACTTTGCAGTTTGATTGATCAGCCCACGGTATTGGCATGGGACAATGTTCAGGAGATTATGGGTGGTGCGCTTGAAGAAGTGCTGGCTTGTTTCGCAGCTGAAATCAGCGATCATATAAGCCTCTTCATGTTCAGCCATACCGCACCTGCGGCGGGCTTTTCTGCCCTTCTCGCCAGCCGTAAAATGACCGTGCTGGATTGGGACGCGATCAGTTTCACCAACGACGAAACCCGACAGTTGATGGCGAGATTGCATCCGCAGGAGCAAGACCGTAGCCAGCATATCCATGAGCTGACGCGTGGCTGGGCGGCGGGCGTGGTGCTGTTGGGCTATGCGCGGGATTTTCGTCTCGATGCGCCGGTATTCGATGACGCCCGCACCGGTGTTGATTTGTTCGCTTATTTTGCGACCACCATTCTCAAACAGATGCCCGCCGAGATGGTGCATACCTTGCAATGCGTGGCCATGTTGCCCGAATTTACGGTAGATATGGCCCGGCAGCTTTCCGCTTTAGATAATGCGTCGGATTGGATTTTGCTTGCGTTGCAGCGGCATTTATTTATCACCCGGTTTGTGTCGTCAACGGGTTTAACCACGTTTCAATTTCATCCCTTGTTTCAAAAATTTTTGCGCGAGCGGTGTCGACAATCGCGGGATCATACATCGTGGAGCGCGCTGCTAAAACAAGCCGCATCGCTGTGCGGGGAGGCGGGGCCGGGGCGGCGTCCAATCCAACCCGCGCGGCCAGAGTGGCAGGTACGTTTGTATGTCGAAGCTGGTGCGTTCGATGAAGCGGTCACGGCGGTAATTGCCTGCGCACCCGCATTGGTGCGTGCGAGCCGCCTTGATTTATTGCGTGAGTTGGTCGCGCTAGTGGAGCCGCATGCGCATGAACGCGCGGGCTGGATCGCGTTCTGGAAAGGCATGGCGCTCACTCACTATGATGAAACTGGCACGCGTGCCGCGCTGGAAGCTGCGTATGAAGCGCACCATCGCAACGGCGACAGGATTGGCCAATTGCTCGCGGCCAGCGCGATTGCGGATGCGATGACGGCAGGCTGGCGCAGCTTTAAAGACATGGAGCATTGGTCGGATTTGTTGTCTGCTCTGTATCAACACGGTCAACATGATCAGCCTGATCTTGAATTCCCGGATGCGGGGCTTGAGTTGATTGCCATCACCGGCATTCTGGCCACCGCGATTATTTGCGCAGGGCCCTCGCCCAAAGTGGCGCATGCGGCACTGCGTGGCTTGGCGCTGCTGGATTCTGATACGGATATTAACCAGCGTCTGGCCGTGGTCACACTGCTGATTTACTATTTTGATAATTTTGGCCCAAGTGAGCGCCAGGTAGAGGCGATTAACGCCGGTA
>JAYWCO010000286.1:0-6917 GCA_043780475.1 Burkholderiales bacterium
TACAGCCGATAATGGAAGCCAAAATAGCAAAGCCGCCCAGTACCAGCGGATACACCACCACATTACCTACCGTACCGGGTGCTGGCAGCAACAACGCACCCAGAACCATTGTTGCGATAATCGTCACGGCGTAGGTCTCAAATAAATCAGCAGCCATACCGGCGCAATCGCCGACGTTATCGGCAATCACCGCGGGGTTACGCGGATCATCTTCGGGAATACCGGCTTCAACTTTGCCGACCAAATCAGCGCCGACATCAGCACCCTTGGTAAAAATGCCGCCGCCGAGGCGCGCAAAAATTGAAATCAGGGATGAGCCAAAAGCAAGCCCAATCAGCGGCTTCAACACATCGCTCATCTTCTCACCATGAACTGCGCCACCTGCCAACACATAGAAAAACCCGACCACGCTCAGCAGCCCCAAACCCACCACCAGCAAACCCGTTACCGCGCCGCCTTTGAAGGCGATATTTAATGCCGGGTTGATGCCCAAGCGTGCCGCTTCAGCCGTACGCACGTTCGCCCGCACCGAAACATTCATGCCGATGTAGCCTGCCAAGCCGGATGCAATCGCACCGACTGCAAAGCCTGCTGCTGTGGTCATCCCTAAACCTGGCATCACCAGAATAATCACAAATAGGACGACACCCACCATGCCGATAGTGGTGTATTGACGGTTCAGATAAGCCTTAGCGCCTGCTTGAATAGCGGCGGCGATTTCACGCATGCGGTCGTTGCCGTCAGACTGCGAAATAATCCATTTGGCCTGCCACGCGCCGTAAAGCAACGCGATAATCGCGAAGGCCAGGGCAAACAGTAACCCCCCGTTAAAAGCACTAGTCATTTTTAGATCTCCCGTTGAGCGTTCATTAAATCATTAAATTAATACGTTGCTTTGCTGCAAAATTTAGAAGGAAGTTTGGAAACACGGATTGACATTAAAGCAATCGATGAATATAACAAAACGCATGATTTTACCATTGTGAGGGTGGCTTACGGTAGTCCCTTAAGCACTAAAACACTAAAGCGAAAACCCGCCATTTTCCGAAAAACCGCTCAAACAGAGTGCTCGACTGCGGCACAATATGACCGCAGACCCAACGAGGCGGACGGAATTATTGCGCCACGGTTGATAGCCACTACCTCATCACGCCGATCAAAACATGATTAAAGCAAAAATGGCGGCAGCTTTTTCTTCACCGCCTGGTTTTTTAACCGTACATAAGCGGGCAAGCCGCCTTCGTATGGGGGATAGGCTTCACCGTCGATCAGCGGCTGCAAGTAGTTGCGACACTTTTGCGTAATGTGAAAACCATTCGCCGTAATAAAATCACGCGGCATTTTCTTTTCGTGGTTTGCGATCTCGGTCAGCGGTGCCGCGACAATATCCCAACGGTAGGGTTTGGATGAGAGGCGTCGCACCGCAGGCATTACCCCGTTCATGCCCTTAACAGCGTATTCCACCGCCGCTTTGCCCAGCGCGTAGCTTTGTTCCACGTCGGTTTTCGATGAAATATGGCGCGCGGCACGCTGCAAATAATCGGCAACGGCCCAGTGATTTTTTAGCTTTAACTCACGCTTGACCAGATCTGCAATAACGGGCGCCACACCGCCTAGCTGCGCATGACCAAAAGCATCAATCAGACCAGATTCTGCGACAAATTTTCCGTCAATACCGCGAATACCCTCAGAAACACCAATGGCGCAAAAGCCATCACGCTTGACCACACGATCCACCTCGCCCAAGAATTTTTTGGGTTCAAACACAATTTCCGGGAACAATAAAATCTGTGGCGCAACATGACCCATCTTATTATTTTGCGCCAAACCGCAGGCGGCTGTGATCCAACCAGCATGGCGTCCCATCACCTCGAGCACGAATACTTTGGTGGATGTTTTCGCCATCGAGGCGACATCTAGGCCCGCTTCCAGCATGCTCACGGCAACATATTTTGCCACTGAGCCAAAGCCGGGTGAACAATCTGTAATCGGCAAATCATTGTCCACCGTTTTCGGCACATGCACGGCTGTCAAGGGATAACCCATTGACTGCGATAGCTGCGAAATTTTCAAACAGGTATCGGCTGAGTCGCCACCACCATTGTAAAAAAAATAGCCAATATCGTGCGCTTTAAATACCGCAATCAGGCGCTCATATTCGCGGCGGTTTTGTTCCAGCGATTTCAACTTGTACCGGCAGGAGCCAAACGCCCCCGATGGCGTAAACCCGAGGCCTTTGATATTGGCAAGCGGCTCGGCTGAGGTATCGATCAAATCTTCGGTAAGCGCGCCAATAATGCCGTTGCGGCCCGCATACACTTTGCCAATTTTTTGGGAGTATTTTCGGGCGGTTTCGATCACGCCCTGCGCGGAGACATTGATCACCGCCGTCACGCCGCCTGATTGTGCGTAGAAAGCATTGCGCGGGGGGGATAACTTCAGCGATTTAGCGGAACGAGTTGCCATTTGAAAATTCCGTTTTGTATTGGTGTCGAGATTATTTTGCAAGTGCGGCAAACACCGCATCGCGAATTTCATCCACCCGGCCCACACCCGGCACTCGACGATAAATCGGCGCATTGGGCTCACTCGATTTAGCCCAATTACCATAGTAGGCAATCAGCGGTTCGGTTTGCAGATGATAAACATCCAGCCGCTTTTTAACGGTCGCTTCTTTATCGTCCTCGCGCTGAGTCAGCTCTTCACCAGTGACGTCATCTTTACCTGCGACTTTGGGCGGATTGAATTTGACGTGATAGGTGCGCCCTGACGGCAAATGCACCCGCCGACCGGACATGCGCTCAATAATTTCTGCGTCATCCACGGCAATTTCCACCACAAAATCAAGTTTGATATCCGCCGCTTTCATGGCATCTGCCTGCGGGATGGTGCGCGGGAAACCATCAAACAGAAATCCTTGCTGGCAGTCCAGCTCGGTGATGCGCTCTTTCACCATGCCGATGATAATTTCATCTGACACCAACGCGCCGGAATCCATGATTTTTTTAGCGGCAATACCAAGCGCCGTACCGTTTTTCACATGGGCGCGCAGCATATCACCGGTAGAAATTTGCGGAATGCCGTATTTTTCTTTGATGAAACCGGCTTGTGTGCCTTTGCCTGCACCAGGGCCTCCGAGCAGAATCAACCTCATCTTGGGTTAACCTTTTTTAGTGTGGACTGCAAAATACAAAATACCAAAAACGAAAACGCGGAAAACACAAAACACGCCGCGCGATAACCGGGATTTTACCTGTTATTTGAAAAGTAACCGGACTCTTGCTAAATCGTCGGGCGTGTCAACACCGGGCGCCAGCGTGCCTTTCCAATCGTGCACCGCAATTTGATAGCCGTGATAGAGGGCGCGTAGTTGTTCCAGCGCTTCCCATTGCTCGGCGGGCGCGGGCGTCAATGCGGCATAGCGTTTCAGAAATGCCGCCCGATAGGCGTAAATACCAATATGGCGCTGCGCCACAAACTGCGTTGGCAAGGCGCTTTTATCAAGCTGAAAAGCGTCGCGCGCATACGGAATCGGCGCACGACTGAAATAGTGCGCATATCCCGCTGCATCGCACACCACTTTGACCACATTGGGATTAAAAAACTCGGCAGCATCCGAAATCAAGTGCGACGCCGTAGCGATCGCCGCCGCCGCACTCAAGTTGAGTGTATCGGCAACCTGGCGAATCAACGCGGGGGCTATGAGCGGCTCATCACCTTGCACATTGACGATGATCGTATCGTCGGCCAACTGCAATTGCGCCACGACTTCGGCCAATCGGTCAGTGCCCTGCGGATGGTCAGTGCGGGTCAGCAGCGCCGCCACACCGTGAGCGCGGCAGGCGGCCATGACATCGGCATGATCAGTGGCCACATAAACCTGCGCCGCCCCGCTCGCCTGCGCTCGTTCGGCCACCCGCACGCACATCGGTTTGCCCGCAATATCAGCTAACGGCTTGCCCGGCAAGCGTGTGGAGGCCATTCGCGCCGGAATGACGGCGATGAACATGGAGGAATCATGAGCAGTCAACGCTACTTCCGATCTTCTTCGGCCCGCAATTCGCGCGCTTCATCGACCAACATAATCGGGATGCCATCACGAATCGGATAGGCCAGACGCGCCGCGTAAGAAATCAATTCTGATTTATCGCCGGACATGACGAGTGGGCCTTTAGTGACCGGGCAGACAAGAATTTCAAGCAATTTTGGATCAAGTGACATGAGAAATTTTTTCCAGTTTTGCGGCAATAAAATCATAAAACGCATCCGGCAACAGCGCATCGACTTGCATTTGCCAGACGCGGCTTGCGGCTAACAACACCAACCCTGCGCATTTTACCGCGTCCTTTTCCGTCATCAGTATGAGGTCCGCATCAATCTTATCCAAATCGCGCGCCACAAACGGATGATGATCGGCAAACGCGTGGCGTGAATGCAGCACCATACCCAAGGATTCGAGATGCGTAAAAAACCGCTCCGGATGGCCAATCCCCGCTACCGCTGCAATCCGCTTACCTTGCGCAAAATGGTGAAATGGTTCGACGCTGAATTTCTGTTGCTGTTTCTGTTGCTGCTGTTGTTGATGCGCTAGCGGGATAAAACTTTCGAGGCCATAAGTCATCGAGAAAACAGGCTTGCCGGTTGCGTCGGGCAAATCAGCCAAGGTTGGATGTGCGTCAGCACTAGCGTTTAGATTAGTATTATTGACCACAATGCAATCAACCGATTTCAGGCGTGCGATGCTTTCCCGCAATGGCCCCGCAGGCAACCGATAGCCGTTGCCAAAACCGCGCGCGCCATCGACAACCGCTATTTCGATATCGCGAGCCAATGCGTAATGCTGCAAACCGTCATCGGCAATCACCACATTGGTCGCGGGATATCGCGTCAATAATTGCTCGACGGCGGCCACTCGTCGCGCGTCTGCCACCACCGGCGCCGCGCCGCGTTGTCCAAGCAGTATTACCTCATCGCTAGCGGGGGCTGCGTCACCACTATGCAAGCCATGGCGAGCATAACCCCGTGTGACGATACCAACTATGCGTCCGCGGTCAGCAAGCGCTCTACTCAGTGCAATGACCAGCGGTGTTTTGCCGGTGCCACCAACACTGATGTTGCCGATGACGATAACCGGCACGGCGAAATTGGATACGGCACATAAACGATGTTGGCGATGTTGGCCATGTCGGTATAGGTAACGACGCGATGCCGTTACTGCCATAAACAGCCATGCAAACGGTTGCAATAAAATTTGCCAGCCTGAGCTTCGCCGCCATTCGCGGGTAAAGAAAATTTCAAGCTGCGCACGCATTAGCCACGGCCTCGGCGCTGGGTTCACAAATCGGGCTACTTGCCCGTTTTGGCTTGTGTGGTGAAGGAAATTTTTGTGTAACCAACGAGGCGCGCGGCTTCCATGATGTTGATTACCGCTTGATGAGTCGCGCCCGCATCCGCGCCAATGGCGATAACCGGATCTTTCATACCACCGGCAGCGGCTGATTCCTTGAGTGAATTCGCGAGCGATTCAACATTGGCATAGGCAATCGGCACACCATTAATCGCGTATTTGCCACCGGCATCAACCCCGATCGTCAGCACCTGCGGCCGATCAACCGATTTTTCAGCTGTCGCTTCCGGTAAATTAATCTGTAGCTCAGCGAACTTGGAATAGGTGGTTGTGACCAACACGAAAATCAGGATAACCAGCAGCAAATCGATTAACGGGATAAAGTTAATTTCCGGCTCTTCACGCACCCGGCCCCGACGAAAATTCACTTGCGATCCCCGTGCAGGGTTTCCACCAGTTTGATGCCCTGCTGCTCCATATCCACCACCATCGTATCGACCTTGCTGCGGAAGTGACGATAAAAAATCAGAGCGGGAACAGCCACCGCAATCCCGCCTGCGGTGTTGTAGAGCGCGACTGAAATACCATGGGCAAGCTGTGCCGGATTCTGGCCTTGCGGGGTGCTGGCACCAAAAATATCAATCATCCCGATCACCGTACCGAACAAACCCAATAGCGGCGCCACCGTCGCAATCGTGCCCAAGCCGTTGAGGAAACGCTCCATCTCCACCATCACCGCACGCCCGGTTTCTTCCATGGATTCCTTCATGACTTCGCGCGAACTTTTGACGTTGGCAATACCGGCTGCGAAGACGCGACCTAAAAAAGAATTTTCACTGAGCTTGGCGATCAGATCCGCGGACGGGCCTTGCGCATGGAACGCTTGTACAGTGTCGCTAAACAAGTTACCGGGCAACACTGCGCTGCGACGGAGTGTCCAGAAACGTTCGCCGATAATCGCCAACGTAATCACTGAACACAAAATAATCAACCAGATTGTCCAACCAGCGGCATGAATAATAGACAGCAATTTAGACTCCCGAGAAATTCCTGGCGGCCCCTCAACATCAGCAAGTGGCAACACCCATAAAGATACCAACACTAAACATCAACATCATTAAAGTAGCTTCGCACTTTAGCGTAAGCAGGCCCTCTTTCACAAGCGCCACGCAAGACATCCCGTATCTTCAGCGCCATCTGATGAGTCTCAGCCAGCTACTTCGTCAGGCTGACATCGCCGATTATGGGTCACTTCAAGCACTAACACCTCCAAACGCCAGCACCGACGGGCACTTTAAATCCCAAGCCGCAACCCGCTTGGGGTTTCGGACGATTTTTAAAAATCATCCACAATCCCTGTGGATAACTCTGTGTGTTTAATTGGGGCACATTAGCTAAGTCACGAAACTGTAACGGTTTTTTGTTCCCCGCCTAATTTTTGCACATTATTGAAAAGCCAATACATTCAAATGCTTACATTAATCTTGCCTCTACATAACCTAACGCACTAACACTCGTTCTCGCGTTTATCCCCACCAGCTTGATCGCCACCGTATGCCTGTGCGTACAG